>JAMONG010000049.1 GCA_027066595.1 Sulfurovum sp. | reverse complement strand
AACACTGTAGCAACATCACCATCTTGAATGGTATCTGTGATATTTCTACCTATAATATAACACAGGTAGGCTCTCGCCTTTGCCCGTACTTCTGCATACTCTTTTATCTCTTTAATTTGCATACTTTTTGCCTCCTAAATTCACTTATTTAATTGTACCTAAAACATCTGCAAATGACACTTTTTGATTGATGGCCACTTCAGGAAAGATGCTTCCTTTTTTAGAAAAGGTCAAAATCGTTGAACCCATCTCAAACCAACCAAACATCTCTCCTCTGTCAAGCCATAGTTCTTCATAGGTGTAATGTTGTGGTTCTCTTATCTCTGAATTTGTCTGTATCTTCTCTTCAAAAGTAACGACCATTTTTCCTACATTTAAAGCACCAACCAGTACAAGTACATGGGTTCTTCCTTTTTTGTCTTTACACTCTAGAATGACTCTTTCATTTTCTATAAAAAGGTCTTTTTTCTTACGAAGCAATGGGAAATTGACAGGATAGAGTTTACCTGGGATATGAGTAAGTGAAAGAATCTGTAAATCCATAGGCATATGATAACGATGGTAATCTTTAGGAGAGAGGTAAAAGTTTATAAACTCTCCACCCTCCACTTTTTTCGCAGCATCTTGATGGTGTTCTCCAAAGAGTGATTCTATACTATATGACATACCTTTGATTTGGTAAGCGATACCCTCTTTTATCGTACCTGCATCGGTGATAAGTGCATCAACCCCAGAGAGTAGTTTGGTTTTACCCTTTGGGATTTCTCTTGGTATCTCAAAAGCTCTTGTAAAAAGTTTGTTGAGTGTTTTATACGTGCTAGGTTCTCTAAACTCAGACATATCAAGCCCCATGAGCTTTACATAAGATGCATTAATGATATGTTGAATAATAGAAGGGAACTCTTTAGAGGCAAATTTTCCAAAGCCTGAAGAGATAACAGAGGTAAAATGTTTTGACATAGGTTTTCCTGTAAGCGTAAGATTGTTGATATTATAGCATTTGTGTTTAAGAGTTGATGTTTATTTACCTTAACTTAGCTATAATTTAAAATATATTTGGGGATATATTTATAAAACCAAAGGATTACTATGAAAAACCTATTACTTACAACTTTAGCCACTTTAACCATAGGAGCATCTGCTATACATGCTGATGACAATGGTCTTTATTTAGGTCTAGGATATGCATCTACTAATATTGATTTAACCATAGCTGGACTTCCTGATGATATTAATCAACAACTTGATCAATCTACAGATAGTGTCATTTTATTAGCTGGGTATGACTTTAATAACTATTTTGGTGTAGAAGGTCGTTATTATTTAAATGGCTCTTCTATCGCTTTTGATTATGGTATTGGCAAGGTGCCATTTGACTATAAAGCAGAAAGTTTTACACTCTATGCAAAACCACAATATAATTTGGGTCCCATAACACTTTATGGTCTACTAGGTGTTGCCTTTAATGACTATACAGTCAATACTCTACTTGGTACAAGTAGTGATGAAGCTCTTTTCTCATGGGGTGCTGGTGCCAAATTTAATGTAACCCAAAGCCTTGGTCTTTTTGTAGACTATACAGACTTAGGAGAAAGTACAAACTTTTCACAAACAACGCTCTCATCTTGGAACTTAGGTGTTTCATATAGATTTTAATTTTTAAAGAGGAAGTCTTTTACTTCCTCACACCTTCTCATCTTTTACGCTCACAAGAAAATCACGCTATAATCTTTTACTTTAATTATCAAGGACAGTTCCATGGCAAAATATATACTTTTTGATACAGAAACCACAGGTGCAGGAGCACAAGACCGCATCATACAAATAGGTGGTATGATAGTCCATGGACGTGATGAAATAGAAGTATTTGATGAACTCTGTTCTACAGATGTACCCATAGGACTTGAGGCAATGGAGGTACATAACATTACCCCAGATGTGATAGAAAATCAACCACCCTATGCTGAATTAGAATTTAGCAAAAAATTAAGTGAATATAATGCTCCTGAGAATTATCTCATAGCGCATAATATCTCTTTTGATTTGGGTATGTTAGAAAAAGAGGGTTTTGAGAACCGTTATACACTCATAGACACCCTACGCTGTACCAAACATCTTTTAGCAGACAGCCCATACCATAGACTACAATATTTACGTTATGCCTTAGAACTGTACAAAACAGAAGGTGCAGAGGCCAATAAACTAGGTATCACCATCAAAGCACATGATGCCATAGGTGATGTACTCGTGATGAAACTCTTGCTCTCAAAACTTGTAAAACTCACCCAAGAAAAATTTGTGGGTGTAAACCCTATGGTGAAACTAGCCGAACTTACACAAACGCCCGTACTCATGAAAACATTTAAATTTGGGAAATACAAAGACAGAGAGATAGAAGAGATAGTCAAAGCAGACAAAGGCTACATCACATGGATGCAAAATAACCTTGATTTAGATGAAGATATGATGTTTACTTTAGAACACTATCTCGCTCAATAGTAAACATCTTTAATCACATGCTAGAGAGCCTTAATCTCTTCATCATTTACAACGTTGATACGTCTTTCCATAAGGTTTAGTGCTTTGACTAGTTCTTGTGAGATAAGGTCCATCTCATCATAATATTTTTTAGCAAGTGCTTTATCTTCTTCACTCACTTTTTTCTTTTTACCAAACACTTTAGAGAAAAACCCTTTTTTTTCTAAATCATAATAAATTTTATAAATATTCAAATAGACATCATGTAATTTAAAATGGATACGCTCTATCTCTTGCATACTCTCTACAGGGTTGTTACGTATGTCATTTAGACGTTGTCCTTCAGAGTAGAACCATTTACCAAATTCACACTCTGTAGAGTTTATAGGTATAGAGGTTTCGTTGATGGTAAACCCCGCTATAAGAAGTTTAGCACGCTGTACCCAAGAAACATGTGCAGCTTTTGCTACACGTAACCTATCTAATATTTCTTCTTTATTCATTTCTACATACTCCTTCACTTATCACTTAATCTATAAATTCATCTTCCGTGGAATATTATATTCAAATTTTAGATATTTGAGTAGTCATTTCAGATATTACAAAAAAGGCTGAGAGAAAAATGCCTCAACAACCTCTCTCATCTCGTGAGGGTCTTCGATGCGATTGACTTCATTCCTAAATAGTGATGCCCCCGCATACCCTGCTTTAGAGTAAGAATGTAAATTCTTTCTAAAGATGATAGCCCCATACTTGTCATAGTGTTCTATCATCCTGTCAAAATGTTCTAGTACCACTTCTTTGATGAGTTCAGGCGTTGGCTCATCCATCCCCTTTTTTATCTGCTTAAATATCCATGGTTTACCTACAGCAGCACGTCCTATCATAATACCCTCAGCTCCTGTATATTCTCGTACCCATTTGGCTTTTTCAACACTGTCTATGTCACCATTGGCAAACATAGGTATAGAGACATTTTGTTTTATCTCTGCTATGGCATCATAGTCTACTGCTGCTTTATATCTTCCTGCTCTTGTACGTCCATGTACCGCTATGTAGTCAGCTCCTGCCTCTTCACAAAGTTTGGCTATTTGG
>JAMONG010000048.1 GCA_027066595.1 Sulfurovum sp. | reverse complement strand
CACCACCCCAGGTGGCGAAAAACTTGATGCACAGGACACCTGTATAGACGAAAAAGAGATGGCAGCACTCAAAAAGAACCTTGGTACGAAGTCTGGAAAAGTGGAGTGCTACCTTGAGAGTATGGTTAAAAATGGTCAAGACCCTATGCCTACATGGCGAGATGCACTCTACAAAGAAGCACCCAAAGGTAAGTTCAAATTTGTTACAGGTAGACACGCACAACAAACGCAAAACTCTACGGCAAACAACATCATGCTACTAGATGTCATGAGAGAAAACTATGTGTGGATAAATAAAGCACAAGCGGAAGAAAAAGGCATTGAGTATGGAGACATTGTAGAGGTGAAAAGCTCTGTGGGTATCATACACATCAAAGCCTACCCTACAAACAAAATCATCAAAGATGTGGTCTTTTATGTGCATGGCTTTGGGCAAGAGTCTACAGGGCTTACCTTTGGGTACAGAAATGGTGCAAGTGATAACATGATAATAGAAGACACCATAGAGTCCGTCTTTGGCTCTGCTGCCATGCATGAGACACTTGTAGAAGTAAGGAAAAAATCATGAATTTTGCAATGGCACTAGACTATCAAAGTTGTATCGACTGCAAAGCATGTGAAGTGGCATGTAAAGAAGAAAATGGTGTACAACTAGGAGCAGATAAGCAACGTATCTGGGTAACCCAATCTGAAAAGAGCATCTTTGGAGAACCATTTGTGGCACTGCACCCTTCTCAATGTAACCACTGTCAAGATGCACCCTGTGTAGATGTCTGTCCTACAGGTTCTAGCTACTTCGCACTAGGAGGCATCGTGATGACCAACAAAGATACCTGTATCTTATGTAAAGGATGTATGGAAGCTTGCCCTTATGATGCACGTTTTGTAGATGACACACATGTAGCAGTAGATAAATGTACCTTCTGTTACGACACACGCATCGTAAATGGAGAGATGACTACTGCTTGCCAAGCTACCTGCCCTACAAAAGTAAGACTTTTTGGTGACTTAGATGATGAAGAGGGTGAACTCATTACGATGCTTAAAAACAGAAAATTTTATGTACTTAAAGAAGATGAAGGCACTGTGCCCAAACTCTTTTATATGCTACCAGAACACGACAAAAACTATGCTATGAACTCCGTAGACCCACAAACGAACATCTACACGTGGGATGAATTTAAACCTATAATAGAAATGGCAAAAGAGAAAAGGAAACCACAATGGCAACAAATGCAGGAATAAAAGTAAACCATGTCAAAATAAAAGCGTTACTCACTTCTAACGCCATGTTAGTGGCATATGCATTTTTACTCTTTGCACTTTTTGGTGTGATTGAAGTCTTTTATGAACGCTACTACCTGCTCTCTGCTACCGCATTTGATGCAGGCTTAGCGCCAGGGAGTAAAGAGGTAGCAGAAGCGATGAAAGCTGCGGTATTTGGCTCTGGAGGTGAAGTAAAAAGAGAAGCTCCTTGGTCACTTTATATTGTCAATTATATGTATATGATATATGTCGGTTCTGGTATCATTTTTTTAGTGGCTTTTGCAGAGTTAATGGATATAAAACTCATCAAAAAGACAGCTGCAGGTTTTTTAACACTTGGACTTGCGATGATACTCGCAGGACTTTTTACCATTCTGATGGACCTAAACATTTTACATCTGCATCATATGTTTCTCTCTCCTCGTTTTTCTTCAGGTATGTGGCTTATGATGCCACTCTATATGGTGTATGTTCCTCTTGTGATGTTCGAGATATATCTTATACTCGCACATAAAGACGCATGGGTCAAGAAGATTGCTGTCGTGATACTTATCCTTAGTCTTTTAGTAGAGCTTGTAGAGTTTTATGTGCAAGCCAAACTTTTTGATATGAACTCGGCAAGACACCTTTGGACAACCTACCCCTTTTTGACACTCTATTTTATGGTTTCGTCATTTACTGCCAGTGCAGCTGTGATGATACTCTACACTTATCTCATCTACCGTAACACAGACAGAAGCAAATGTGCTACCCTCATGCAACTGATACAAAAGATTACACTCTACTCCGTTCTAGCACTTGGTGCGTATGAAGCAACAGCCTATCTTTTTATAGATAAAAAGTGGGCAGAGATTATCTTATTTGGTGACTTTAAGTACTACTTTTATGCCTATTTGGGCATGTCTGTAGGGATTCCTTTTGTACTCCTCTTTAAAGATTATGCCAATAACAGTTACAAGATAATTGCTTCTTTGTTTATCATCGTAGGAACGTATCTAGGAAAGCTCATATTTGTTTACGGAGGGAATGCTTACCCTATGAGTGATAGATTTGGGGTAGGCTTTGAAAAGTATGGAGAGTATGAACCTGTAAGAGATGTTATTTTCTTTATGCCACCTCTTGGTGAGATAGCTATTTGTATCGGTTCAGTGGGTATTGTTATACTGATATATACTGTAATGAATGCCTATTTTTCAGTCTCTAAGATGCAAGAAAATGCATCTTTAGATTATAGTATTTAACATCTAGGACGTAAACCTGTATCTTTTGCATACTCTTTTGCAAAAAGGTAGAGTGGTTCTACCCATTTGTCTTTCATCACTTCTTTAGCCCTAGGACACATAGTAAGTAACTCTTCTTTAAAATCACCCTTTTTCTGTATGGTTTTCCATTCAACTTTTGTATGTTGTTGTGCCCAATGTCCTGCAGTATAACCACATTTTTTTTGTAACTTTTTTCTAAATATTTTTTGTCCAAAATCAATCTTCTTTTGATTGTTCTCATTTGCTTCTAATATGCATAGTGTACCAATAGACAATAGTACTGTCATAGTAATCAGTTTTTTCATTTTCTTTTCCCTCGAATAAGATTATAATTTCGGAATCATAACATAAATATATTATATTTATAATTTATAATAATTTAACACTTCTAAGAAGTAAAACAAATTTATAAAAAAGACCTAGTAGGTACTTGTGACTCTTCTTATATTAGTGCTATAATATATACTCTTATAGATAAATGGCTAAAAAGTTATAAATTCTAAGATATTTACAAAATCTTGATTTATCTCAATGACGAACTCAGCTTTTTTGTGTTATAAACTAATTAAGACTAAAATTATCCGATTAAATTGGATTAAAGGATTATACATGGCAAATGAAGGCTTAGATAAAGCTGTCTCTGGAGAGTATGCACTCGGCTTTGAGATAGATATCGAAACTGACGTTATAAAACCAGGACTTAGCGAAGAGACTATCGCGTTCATCTCTAAAAAGAAAGAGGAGCCTGAATGGATGTTAGAGCTACGTTTAAAAGCACTTAAAAAGTGGGAGACTATGGTAGAGCCTCATTGGGGTAAACTAGACTATACACCTATAGACTACCAATCTATCTCATACTTTGCAGCACCTAAAGAAGGCATAGACAGTTTAGATGAAGTTGACCCTAAGATATTGGCAGCGTATGAAAAATTAGGTATCTCACTTGAAGAACAAAAACAACTAGCAGGTGTTAAAGTAGCCGTAGATGCAGTGGTCGATTCAGTCTCTGTTGCTACCACTTATTCTGAAGAGCTTAAAAAGCATG
>JAMONG010000047.1 GCA_027066595.1 Sulfurovum sp. | reverse complement strand
AACTTCATGGTGTCTATACCTTTGCATCACACATGAAACTGGCTTGGACTGTACTTGTTGGGTACATCGTCTCTGTCTCTATTTGGTATGTGCAGTTTATGATACTTGGTATCGGAGCATAGCTCAACTGGTTTGCTATTCCCTTAACTTGGTTAAGGGAACATTTTTATATAAATAAGTTTTAATTGTAAAATTTATTTATATCAATAAAAGGAAGCACTTTATGAAACAAGTACCTATTTTAGTTTTAGACTTTGGCTCACAATACACACAACTTATCGCTAGAAAGTTAAGAGAATCAGGGGTGTACTGTGAAGTCGTACCTTATAGAGAAAACATTGCAGACATCAAAGCACGTAAACCACAAGGTATTATTCTCTCAGGAGGACCTGCTTCAGTGTATGCAGAAGATGCCTATAAGCCAGATGAAGAGTTATGGTCTTTGGGGCTTCCTATTATGGGTATCTGTTATGGTATGCAACTCATGACTCAACGTTATGGTGGAGAAGTAGTAGCAGCGGATCATCATGAGTATGGTAAAGCGAAGTTAAGCATTACAAGTGCTGCTATATTTGCTGGTATGAGTAACGATGAGACAGTATGGATGAGCCATGGAGATAGAGCAGAAAAAATTCCAGAAGGTTTTGAAGTCATAGGCACATCAGAAAACTCTCCTTACGCTGCCATAGCTAATGTGGAGAAAAAACTTTATGCCTTTCAGTTTCACCCAGAGGTACATCACAGCGTAGAGGGAACAAAACTACTGAAAAACTTTGCAAAACATATTTGTGGATGTGACAGTACATGGAATATGGGTGGTTTTGCTAAAGAGAAAATAGAACAGATAAGAGCACAAGTAGGAGACAAAAAAGTCCTTTGTGGTGTAAGTGGTGGTGTTGATTCGTCTGTGGTTGCAGCAATGCTACATGAAGCACTACCGAAAGAGCAGGTTATTTGTGTATTTGTAGACCAAGGCTTGTTACGTAAAGACGAAGCAGTACAGGTACAAAACATGTTTAAAATGTTAGATATGAACCTTATTACCATAGATGCAAAAGAAGAATTTATGGCAGCACTTAAAGATGTAAGTGACCCCGAGACCAAACGTAAAGCCATTGGTGAAAAGTTTATAGAAGTGTTTGACATTGAAGCCAAAAAACATACAGACGTTGCCTTTTTAGCACAAGGTACACTTTACACAGATGTGATAGAGTCTGTTTCGGTTAAAGGACCTTCTAAAACCATAAAATCCCATCATAATGTTGGTGGGTTACCAGACTGGATGACGTTTGAACTGGTAGAACCTTTAAGAGAAATCTTCAAAGATGAGGTACGTAAACTTGGATTAGAACTTGGTCTTCCTAAAGACATGATAGGACGTCACCCTTTTCCTGGACCAGGACTAGCCATTCGTACGATGGGAGCAGTGACTGAAGAAGGACTACACCTTATACGTGAATCAGATGCCATCATGCAAGAAGAGCTTAGAGCTACAGGCTACTATGACAAAGTATGGCAAGCTTTTACTGTACTGCTTAATGTACAGTCTGTAGGTGTAATGGGAGACAACCGTACTTATGATAACACAGTGTGCATTCGTATGGTAGAGTCTGTAGATGGTATGACAGCTACCTTTGCTCATGTGCCTCATGATGTCTTAGAAGGTATGAGTCGTAGGATTATTAATGAGATAGATGGGATAAATAGAGTGGTATATGATATTTCATCGAAGCCACCTGCTACTATTGAGTGGGAATAGTATTGAAATTTATAAAGGAAAAGCATGTGTATACCCCAGTATTATAAATATCTATTTTTAGCGATTATTGTAGGGACATTGGTGATTTTTGCTGTCTTTTACAATAGATTGTTTTATTTTATTCCTGTTTTTGTCTTTGCTATTATTTGGAGTCGTATACGTTGTCCAAAATGTTATGAACCCATTTTGAAAGATCAAAATGGTTGGTATATTTTCACTATGAGAAGTACATGTCGTCATTGTGGTCAAGATACACTGTTATGTGAAATAGAGTCAGACGAGGTTACTTCACAACGTTTAAAGTAATACGATAAGGTGATACCATGCAGATAAAAAACTATAGCTCTCTTTTCATCTTTATTATGTTTACACTTTTTTCTTTTGCTGGAGGAAACCTAACAGAGTCATCAGAGACAGAAGAGATTAGAGATACTATTGTTGTGCATGGTATGGTATTACATGGGCAAGTAGTAAACCTTGGACCTGAAAAACTCTCTTTTAGACTTATATACAGTGAAGGCTTAAATCATATTGCCTATAAAGATATAGAATCTATTGTGACTAAATATAATTATCATATATCCTTTAAACGTATGGATATTGAGGGTCGCGTTATCGCTATAGAAGATAATAAGTATCTTAAAGTCATGGAGGGTGAGCATTTGCGTACCATTAAGATAGCAGATATTGATAATTTTGTGATGTCTGTGCAAGATGATGATTCTTTTGAAAACAGAGTACGAAATAAGCTTCCTTACCTTAAAGGAAATGTGAATGTAGGACTGGAAGTTGAAAGCGGGACAAGTAAAAAAAATAAAATAGATATAGTATTAAATTTACGACATAAACAGGCAGAGCATGAAGTTGCTTTCTTTTTAGACTATGCATTTGAAACGACACAAACAGCAGACACAGCACTTATCCAAAATAAAGATGAATTAGTAAGTATATTAACGTATAAAAACCATTTTAAAAATAATGAGTTTTATTTTGCTACGTTTGCAGCAGACTATGACCGTCCAAGACATATCGCAAATCGCTATATACCTACATTTGGTTATGGTCATAGATTTAGGTTTGATAAATCAAAATGGTTAGAACCTTCCATTGGTTTAGGGTATGCCACAACAACTTATACAGAAAATCAGTTTCCTGATAAAAATTTTGGAGTGGCAGCACTACAGCTATCTGGGGAATATCAACTTGATGATCTAGCAATGATTAATACGCTTATTATTGATGGATTTGTAGTTTATTATCCAAGTATAGAAAATCCTGAACAAGATTGGATATTTAGATCTAATTTAAATTTCACTGTGCCATTATTTGATTTTTTATCTATTAAATTAGCATTTAATCTCATCAATGATAGTAACCCTAACCCTGATGTGGGGAACAATAAGACAACAACAAAACTTTTATTTGGGGTTAACTTTTAAAATCTTTACTCTGTTTGAGGTGTATCTGCTATAATATTTGTAAAAAAGGCTACTACTATGAATAAAACATTACTTTTAACTTTAGGCTCTTTGGCTGTTGCAAGCTTTATGACAGCATGTGGACAGAGTGTTCCTTATATTAATACCGACACAGAAGAAGAGTGTGTGACTGTCAATAAAAAGCTTTTGAAAATAGATACCTATATCCAAATGGTCGAGAAAACAAGTGCATTTCATTTAGAAGAATCATCTATAGCGATGTTAGCACCTCAAATGACGGTGAGTAATAACAAACCTAAAATGTTAAGAGATGCAGTTAAGAAAAAAGCAGCATTAGAAGCTGAACATCAAAAACTAGGATGTGAAGCTCCTACAAAGTAAGTACTTTTATGATAAGTAACGAAACTTCTAAACATTTTTCGTTACTTATTATGGCTATAGCATTTTTAGCTCTTGTGTATGCGACAGTCAAGGCTATTGAAATATCTAACAAAACACAAATAAGTACTTCAGATGGTGTTTACACTTCTTATATATCAACTTCTGAAGCCATACAAGAAAAAGCCCATACGTTAACACAAGAGTGTACAGATAGACTTTGTACAGTACAAAAATTACTAGACTTTGCATCTAATATCCCCTACGTTACAAATAGATTTCAACAAAAGTCTCCTCAAAAAACCATACAAGAAAACTTTGGTGATTGTGATGATAAGAGTAATTTACTCATCTCTATGTTGCATGCAGTTGGGATTGAAGCCTATTTTGTTTTAGTGCCTAAACATATTTTTGTAATTGTCCCTCTATCAGACAGGCGATTGGATCATAGAAAAGGGATTTGGATAAATGGAAAGAAGTATTATATTTTAGAGAGTACCGCAAAGGGTTCTAAAATCGGATTTCCTCTTAAGTATAGTTTGGATGAGATAGATGTAATTATTGAACCTTTTAGCAATAAAAAGATAGATATTCAATCGTTAAAATATAAACTTTAGTCACTTTGACTAAACTATCTTGTTAAAAAACTTGAAATATTTACCAAAATATACTATAATCCGACAAATTAAATTATAACACAGGAGAAACCAATGGCAAAACATCAGTTTCAAACAGAAATAGGACAGCTACTTAAACTTATGACACACTCTCTTTACTCAAATAAAGAGATATTTATCCGTGAACTTGTATCTAACTCATCAGATGCACTAGATAAATTTAACTACCTTTCACTTACAGATGAAAAGTTTAAAGAAGAAGAGTGGTCTGGTAAAATCTTTATGAAGTTAGATAAAGAAGATAACTCTTTAACCATAGGTGATAATGGTATAGGTATGAATGAAGATGACCTTATGGATCACCTTGGGACTATCGCTAAGTCTGGTACAAAAGCATTTATGGAGAACCTCACAGGAGATGCTGCAAAAGATTCTAATCTTATCGGTCAGTTTGGTGTAGGATTTTACTCTGTATTTATGGTAGCAGATCATGTAGATGTTATCTCTAAAAAAGCGGGCGAAGAGCAGGCGTATAAGTTTTCTACAGATGGTAGTGGAGAGTATGAGGTAACACCAGTGACTAAAGAGTCTCATGGTACGGTGATTTACATTAAGCTTAAAGAGGATGAAAAAGAATTTTTAGATAAAGCTCGTATTCAAGAAGTGGTTAAAAAATACTCTAACCATATCGCATACCCTATCATGATGAACTTCTCAGAAGAAGTGACTGAGGGTGAAGGTGATGATGCTGTCACTAAAATGGTAAATAAAACAGAACAAGCCAATGCGGCAACTGCACTGTGGACACTACCAAAGTCTGAACTTAAAAAAGAAGACTATGTTGAGTTTTATCAGACGATAGGGCATGACAGTGAAGAACCGTTAACATACTTACATAACAAAGTAGAGGGTGCAAGTGAATTTACAACACTCTTTTACATTCCTAAAAAAGCACCTATGGATATGTACAGACAAGACTACACACCAGGCGTTAAACTTTATGTGAAACGTGTGTTTATTACTGATGATGATAAAGAGTTGTTACCACCGTATTTACGTTTTGTAAAAGGTATTATTGATTCTGAAGACTTGCCTTTGAATGTTAGTCGTGAGTTGTTGCAAGAAAATAAGATACTTGCTAACATTAAACAAACGTCTACAAAAAAGATACTTCAAGCGATTAAAAAGCTGAAAGAAGATGATGCAGATATCTTTGTATCTCAGTACAACAGAATGATGAAAGAGGGTGTTTACATGGATCATGTAAATAAAGACCTTCTTCTTGATATCGTGAAGTACAAATCTTCAACGCAAGATGGACTTGTGACTTTTGCAGACTATATAAGCCGTGGTGACTCTGAAAAGAAAGAGATTTACTACATTACGGGTGAAGATGAAAAGGTACTGAGAAGTTCTCCATTACTTGAAGCGTACAACAAAGCGAACATCGAAGTACTCATCATGGATGACAACGAAGTAGATAGTATCGTTACACCAATGATAGGTACGTATAAAGAGTGGGCATTAAAAGACATTACGGCTATAGATGCTCCTGATTCCAAAACAACCGAAGAGAAAGAGGAAGTTGCTAAAGAGTTTAAAGAGTTGACAGATAAAATTAAAGAAGTTCTAGGTGCAGAAGTGAAAGATGTTAAAACATCAACAAGACTTACTTCAAGTCCATCTTGTGTACTTAAAGATCCTAATGATCCTATGGCAGGCATGGCACAGATATTTGCACAAATGGGTGAAGAAATGCCAGAAGCGCCACTAATCTTAGAGATCAACCCTGAGCATGAGATGGTTAAAAAACTAGATGCTTTAGAGGATGATGCACTCTTTAGTGATGTTGCATGGATACTTCTTGACTCTGCGAGACTTGCAGAGGGTATTGATGTGAAAGATAAAGGAGCATTTGCTTCTCGCATTGCAACACTAGCAACCAAGGCACTCTAAGTTATGTCACCACAAAAACGAGCCACTTTAGTTTCTAGTTCTATTGCTACACTGTTAGTAGTGGTGAAGTTAGTCATAGGACTTGCTAGTGGTTCGGTGGCAGTGTTGGCTTCGGCTATTGACTCACTGCTAGATATGCTTGTATCCGTTTTTAACTTTTTTGCGATTAAAAAATCCGAAGAAACACCAGATGAAACCTACCAATATGGTAAAGGAAAGATACAAGCTATTGCTGCAGTTATTGAAGGTACTATTATTACGATGTCAGGTCTTTTCATCATCTACGTGGGGGGAAAAAAACTAGTAGAAAACTCTGTTACATCATTGCTTTACCCTTCTATTATTGCTATGACAATTTCTATTGTTATTACTTATTTTCTAGTACAGTATTTACTTAAAATTGCAAAAGAGACAGACAATCTTGTTATTAAGGCAGATGCCTTGCATTATAAGACTGACCTTTGGTCAAATGCAGCAGTATTATTGGCTTTGGGGTTAGTCTACTTAACAGGTTTAGATTGGATTGATGCACTTTTTGGTATAGGTATTGGGGTTTATATTATTTATTCTGCGTATGGGATTATTGTTGAGGGGATAGCGATACTTTTAGATCGTGCACTCAGTGGTAATATGGTTGCTCGTATTGGAGAGATTATCTCTAAACATAGTGAAGTGACTTCTTACCATTGGCTTCGAACACGTACAGATGGAGATACGAACTATGTAGAGTTTCATATGGTTTTACGTCCCAATATGCGTTTGTCTGAAGCACACCGTATTGCAGATGAAGTAGAAGATAAAATAAGGGAACTAGATACTAAAAAAGGGTGGGTTATCACGCCTCATTTTGATCCGTATGATGATGAACAAGTCAATGAAGTCATGCTCTATGGTAAAAAATTGATTGAAGTAGACAGTAGAACAGTATGATATATTTACTCTCTCCTACAGCAAAAGAAGGGACTATTCATCTACCGATGATTTGCTTTTTTTTGATAGAAGAGAAATTAGATTTTACTGACTATGATTTACTTATGTTTACATCAAAACAAGCTGTTGTGAGTGCAGAAGCATTAAATACTGATTGGAAGAAAATACCTTGCCTTACTATAGGTGACGCAACGGCTAAACAGATAGAAAAATTGGGTGGAAGTGTTGCTTATCTGCCTGAATCATTTTATGGAACCACATTAAGTCAAGATATTATTAGTAAGTTTAGAGAAAAAAAGATTTTATATTTACGCCCTAAAGAGGTGTCGTTTGATAGTAAAGCTTTTTTGAACAAAGAGGGTATAACGCTAGATGAAAAGATTATTTATGAAACTCAATGTATAGAGTATCTAGTAAAAGATAAACCACAAAAAGATGCTATTATTATTTTTACTTCCCCCTCTACTATAGATTGTTTTTTTGAAAATTTTTCTTGGGATGAAAGCTATAAAGCCGTGGTTATAGGAAAAACAACACAACTACATCTAGCTAAAAATATCGAAGTATATATCGCAGATAAACCACTTATTACTTCATGCATTGAAAAAGCATTCTCTCTTATATAAATAAATAAAATTAAGATATACTTATATTGTACCTGCTCAAATTTTACAATTTCAGATAGGTAGAACAAACGTATTTTGTAAAGGATACATTATGAAAATCTTAACTACAATCGTGCTCTCTCTAGGGCTTCTAACTATACAAATAAATGCTAAAGAAGAGGCAAACAAAAAAGCAATGTCTATTATAAAAGAGATGCTTGAAGCCAATACACTCTATCTTAAATCTCAGTCACAAGATGAGTTTAAGATGGTTGTGGAAGGGCAAGACCCACGCATTACCTTGGTGAGTTGTTCAGATTCACGGGTACAAAATTCTGCGATTGATTCTTCTCCTGAGAATGATCTTTTTGTGATTAGAAATATAGGAAACCAACTTATTTCAAATGAGGGTTCAGTAGCATATGGGATTAAACATCTTAAAACACCTATACTGCTCATTATGGGACACTCTAGATGTGGGGCTATTAAAGCAGCGATGAGTGACTATAGTGCTGAAAATTCTGCCATACGCAAAGAGGTGTCTACACTTGCTCTATCTATTCAGAATTCATGTGAACGAGGTGATCCTCAAAAATGGATTAAAAATATTGTAAACAATGTACATAAACAGGTGGAATATTCACTTCAAGAGTATCATAATGATGTAGATAAAGGTACATTAATGATTGTTGGAGCAGTGTTTGATTTTGCAAATGACATGAAACATGGTTATGGTCAGTTTAACGTGGTTAACATTAATGGAGAAGATGTAGAAGAAAAGTTTGATGCACTTAAAGTAAATGTAAAAGATAAAGATAAAGATATGATACAAACAGCCTCTAACTCCAAATAGGTTATAATTTATTTAACCTAGGTGATGCGACGACTGTATTTGGGGTCCAACATTAATCTTAGTGGGACATGTAGTCTCTTGGTGTGTGGTAGTATTCGTTTGAGTCTATTGATTTAGATGAGAAATCAACCCCTAAAGAGAGACTCCCTCCTACACCGTTGGCTATTCGGGCCGACTCAACAGAACGCTCACCCGGGGCACTTATTAGTAACGATATTTGCACGCATAGAAGTTTGTAAAGCTTATCTGCGAACCATATGTTCGCCTCAAATCTTTCCAAACTCCTCTACGCACAACTCTCGTCACTACTAAATGTCCCTTTTTTGGTAAGATATATTTTTTGGAGAGATTGAATGAACGTACTCATATTAGGTGCAGGTGGTAGAGAATATTCTATAGGTTTAGCATTAAGTAAAGATGACAATGTAGAGAAGATTTATTTTGCTCCTGGTAATGGTGCAACAGATGAACTTGGTGAAAACTTAACGATGAGTGACTACACAGCGTTAGCTGACTTTGTAGAAAACAATGGTGTAGATTTAACCATAGTAGGACCTGAAGGACCATTGGTTGAGGGTGTAGTAGATATTTTTGAAGCCAGAGGATTGACTATCTTTGGTCCTTCAAAACAAGCAGCTCAGTTAGAGGGTTCTAAAATCTTTATGAAGAACTTTTTGGCACGTCATAATGTGCCTACTGCAAAATATATTGAGACAGACTCTTTACAAGATGCCTATAAATTTATTGAATCACTTGAAGTGCCTATCGTTGTCAAAGCAGATGGACTTTGTGGGGGTAAAGGTGTGATTATTGCTCAAAGTCATGATGAAGCTAAAAAGGCTGCGGGAGAGATGTTAAGTGGTAATTCATTTGGTGAGGCGGGGACAAGCATCGTTGTTGAAGAATTTTTAGATGGGTATGAACTTTCAGTTTTTGCCATTTGTGATGGAGAAGACTATGTAGTACTCCCTGCAGCACAAGACCATAAAAGACTTCTTAACAATGATGAAGGACCAAACACTGGTGGTATGGGTGCGTATGCTCCCACACCACTGGTAAATGATGAAATCTATAAAAAACTAGATGAACGTGTGATTGTTCCTACGTTAGAGGGTATGAAAGCAGAGGGTATGCCTTTTAAAGGGGTACTGTTTATTGGTGTGATGGTAGTCAAAGGTGAACCTATCATCTTAGAATACAATGTGCGTTTTGGTGACCCTGAGTGTGAAGAGCTTATGCCACTGCTCAAGTCTCCAGCTTCAGAACTTTTTTATAAAGCAGCTACTGGTGACTTAAAAAATGCTACAATAGAGTTTCATGATAAGTACGCAGTAGGTGTAGTGATGGCATCGAAAGATTACCCATATAAAAGCTCACCCATGGCAGAAATAATTGTAGATGATATCTACCATGAAGAGCTAAATGAAAATGCACATATCTCTTATGCTGGGGTGACACGCGGGGATGAAGGAAAGCTTTATGCAAGTGGTGGAAGAGTGTTGGTATGTGTTGGGCTAGGCGATAGCATAGCACAGGCACAAAAGCGTGCATATATGTTAGTAGGACAAGTACATTTTGCTGGAAAGCAGTGTCGTACAGATATTGCTTACCAAGCATTATAGGGAGAATAATATGTTGAAGATTAGAGTGTTGTTTAAGTATCTGTTTATGCTTAGTTTTGGAGTTGTATTAAGTTCTGAAGTACTTTTTGCTGCTTTAGATAGAAATAAGATTGAGATTAAGGCAGAACATATTGAAGCTGATAAAGGTACAGTCACTGCAAAAGATAATGTGGTAGTGCATTATGATGGTATGGTTATAAAGGCAAGCTCCGCCTCGTTTAACAAAGAAACAAAGATGCTTGTACTTGATGGTGAGATAGAAACCATAGGGTATGATGGTACAAAAGAACATAGTAAGCATATGGAAATCAATACGGATACCAAAGAGATTATTTTTGATGAACTTTTTCTAGTGAGTGAAAATGATGTATGGATCATGTCAGATAAAGTTAAGAAAAAAGGTCAAAAGTACAAACTAGGCACATCGATGCTTTCAAGTTGTGATATATCTGATCCTTTATGGACGATGCGTTTTTCTGATTCAGAATATAATGTAGATGAAAATTATGTTGAACTCTATAATGCAAAACTTTATATGTTGGATATACCGATATTTTATACACCTTATTTGTCATATACTACAAATAAACAAAGAAAATCTGGTTTACTTTTTCCTCTTTTTGGATATAGGGAAAATGAAGGATTTATCTATGAGCAACCGATTTTTTGGAACATATCTAAAAGTATGGATTTAGAGATAAATCCTCAGATACGTACTAACAGATCTACAGGACTTTATAGTACATTCCGTTTTGTTGATAGTGACCATTCAAAAGGTATATTACGGGTTGGATATTTTAGAGATTTAGAGAGTTATACTGAACAATATAATTTACCAAACCGTAACCATTATGGAATAGAGTTTAATTATGAATCTTCTGAAGTATTTAAAAGTGTTTTACCAAAAGGATTTACCGATGGTTTATATGTAAATACAACCTATTTAAATGATATTGATTATTTAACATTACAAAAAAATAATTTACAGCATTTTGGATTAATTCCTTTGCAAGAATCAAGGGTAAACTATTTTACTCAAAATAATGATTACTATTTTGGGCTTAATGCAAAATATTTTATTGATACGCGTACTGTTAACGATGATAAAACACTACAAGTACTTCCCTCTATTCAAATGCATAAATATTTAGAACATTTTATTTCAAGAAATTTAACCTATAGTGCTGACTTTAAAATCAATAACTTTGATAGAAAGAAAGGTGCAACCATGCGACAAGCAGAGTTACGTATACCTTTAGAGTTTACAACTTCTTTTTTTGATGACTTCTTGAATGTAACATTAGGAGAAGAACTTTACTATACTAAGTTCTTTTTTGCCAATGGTGATTTTGCTCATGATGATTATCAATACTATAGTAATATGCATAAAGCCAAAATTTTTACAGACTTAACAAAGAAATTTGATGGTTTTGTTCATATGTTTCAACCTTCACTCTCCTATCTTAAACCAGGAACTGAAAATCAGTCACCTATAGAATTTTCACAGCTTGATGATGAACAAAAAGAGCTTTTTACTGTTGGGTTACCTGAAGAGCAGTATCGATTTGCTTTAAGTCAATATTTTTATGATGAAAATATGAAATTAAAATTTTATCAAAGATTGACGCAGAAATATTATGTCAATAGAGAATATAAACTAGCTGATTTAAATAATGAAATGCAGTACAATTTTGATGCTTTGAGTATTTATAATATTATAGGATACTCTCATGAATTTGAAAAAATACGTTTCTCTTCTTCTTCTCTCTCTTTTAGAAAAAAAGATTATAGTCTTAGTATAGGGCACAGTTATAAAAAAGTTTTAGCAGATGAACCTAATACCATAGCAGCCAATGATATGGTTTTTGATTTTTCATATACGTATAATCAAAAAATAAGTTTTAATGGTGGAATTACTTACAATATTGATGATGCTGAAAGTAGACAATGGAGATTTGGTGGTAGATATTATCGTGATTGTTGGAGTATAGATGCATCTATGCGACAAGATATTATACCAAGTGTGGCAGGACCAATTCCAACAAATACTTTTTATGTACAGTTGAATTTTACACCTTTTGGGTCTATTGGAACTGATACTTTTAATCAATTACAACAATGATACTTTCTCCATTAGAAGAACTTGAAAATGCATTGGAAATTTTACAATTACCTAAGGTAATTAGTAAAAAAGATATTAAAGAGCAATACCACTTTTTAGCCAAAAAGAACCATCCAGATGTAGGTGGAAGTGTAGAAAAAATGGAATCATTAAATTATGCCTATAAGCTATTGACAAAGTACATAGAAGAATTTCGTTATGTCTTTGATGAAGATGAAATTTCGAAACAATTTCCAGGAGTTGACTATGCCAACAGATTTAAACCATAATACCTATTTTGAAGATAGAGAAGATGCCTCTCAACAGCTGATTGAAACTTTACCAATAGAGTTATTAACTAACAACGAAACAGTAATTATTGGTGTAAGTGAAGGAGGTGTGTTTTTTGCAGATAAAATTGCAAAAGCATGTCAAGCTCCTATGGATATTTTATTAACCGAACCTATACTTGCACCTAATAATCCTGAAGTAACCATTGCTATGATTTCTGAAACTGAAGAAGTGGTGATGCACAAGGCACTGGTCAATGCATTTGATATAAATGAAGATTTTGTCTATAGCGAAGCACATCGAAAATATGAAGAAGAGGTTTTAACCTACGTTTATAAGTATCGAAAAGGTAAAGATTTACTCTCTTTAGATGGTAAGTATGTGGTCTTAGCAGATGAGTGTATCGAGACAGGACTAACGATGATGGTTGCATTAAAATCTGTCATTGCCAGAGGTGCAAAAAATATCTATATTGCTACACCCATTTTAGATAAATCAGTCTATGAAAATTTATTGGCTATTTGTGATGGTGTATTCTGTCCACATCGTATACAAGACTATATTTCGATAGAATACTACTATCAAAACTTTGAGCCACTTACTTTTGAAGAGATCGAAGAGATTGTCGAGAGCCAGATGCAAGAAAATAAAAATAGTAAAGAACCCATTAAGGATAATGAATAAATGAATGAACAAATAGTAGAAATGAATGTAAATAATCTTGTAGAGACATATGCTTTTGAAAAGGTTGCAAAACAAGCAAGTGGTGCAGTGATGTACACACAAGGAAAGGCTGTACTTATAGCAGCTGTTGCGATAGATGAAAAGGCGGTAGACGAAGACTTCTTACCTCTTACCGTGCAATATATGGAGAAATCATATGCCGCAGCTAAGATTCCTGGAGGATTTATAAAAAGAGAGACAAAACCTGGAGATTTTGAGACACTTACTTCACGTATTATCGACCGTTCCTTAAGACCTCTTTTCCCTGTAGGGTTTCATTATCCTGTGACGATTACGGTGATGGTTGTAAGTTCAGATGAAAATGTAGATATGCAAGTTGCAGGACTCCATGCTGCAAATGCAGCACTTTTTGTTTCAGATATACCTGTATCTACTTCCATTACTGCTGTACGTGTAGGTACAGAGGGTGATGATTTGGTGATTAACCCAACACTTACACAGCAAGCTAAAAGTGAACTAGATTTACTTGTGGTTGGTACAGGTAAAGATGTTGTGATGATTGAGATGCGTACATTGGCCTCTGAAGGTGAAAATGGACAAGAGACGAATGCATTTTCAGAAGATGCATTGGTTGATGTCATAGAGATGGCGACAGAAGCGATAGAAAAAGCAACAGTAGCGTACACTGAGGCATTTACTCCGAATGTTAGAGAAGCATTGACACTAACTTTGGCTGAAGATAAAGTAGACGAGTCACTCTATGCTATGATAGCGTCTACCTATGCAGATGACGTTGAAAAAGCCATCGCACATATGGCAAAGTCTGAGCGTTCTTCTGAACTTAAAAAGATACGAACACGCATTTTAGAAGTTTTGGAGAGTGAAGGTAAAGAAGCTGATAAAACTTTGGTGACTAAAGTCCTTGAACGCTATAAAAAAACTGTTGTCAGAGCAATGATACTTGATAAAAACATACGTGCAGATGGAAGAGAACTTGATGAAGTAAGACCTATTAGTATAGAGACAAACCTTTTACCTTCTGTACATGGTTCGTGTCTCTTTACGAGAGGGCAGACTCAAGCATTAGTTACTGTGACACTTGGTGATAAAAAAGATGCTCAAATGTATGAACTTATCACTGAGAGAAGTTCTCAATCTGAGAAATTTATGGTGCATTATAATTTCCCTGGCTATTCAGTAGGTGAAGCGAAATATATTGGTGCACCAGGACGTCGTGAACTCGGACATGGAAACCTTGGTAAAAGAGCAATGGAGCCTACTATCCCATTACATTATGACGGAAGTATTCGTCTGGTTTCAGAGATATTAGAGTCCAATGGTTCTTCTTCTATGGCGACCATTTGTGGAGGCTCTCTTGCACTTCGTGCGGCGGAGGTAAATACCACAGCATTAGTGGCTGGTATAGCGATGGGACTAGTGACTGATGGCAGTAAATATGCAGTACTTACAGACATTATGGGACTTGAAGACCATGATGGGGATATGGACTTTAAAGTAGCAGGTACTTCTGAGGGTATTACAGCACTTCAAATGGATATAAAACTTGGTGGTATCGATATGGCAGTACTTAAAGATGCACTCACCCAAGCAAGTAAGGGTAAAAATCATATTTTAGCACTTATGGAAGAAGCGGCTCAGAGTATAGAGACAAGTGATGCCCTCCCAAGTACAGAACATTTCTCTGTGCACCCTTCTAAAATAGTTGACATCATTGGTAAAGCAGGTGCAACGATACGTGAGATTATAGAAAGATTTGAAGTCAGTATTGACCTTGACCGTGATGCAGGTGGCGTTAAACTTTCTGGTGGAGATAAAAATAAAGTAGCTGAAGCAAAAGCACACATTGAAAGTATCGCATCAAGTCCTGTAAAAAAACAGATGGAATACAAAGTAGGTGAGAGTTATGAGGGGAAAGTAAAACGCATTGTTGACTTTGGTCTTTTTGTAGAGATGCCAGATGGTTTTGATGCATTGCTTCATATCTCTAAAGTGGCAAAAGAACGTGTCAATAATCTTCCAGAACGTTACAGTGAGGGGGATGCTATTACCGTGGTTGTCATGGAACAAAAAGGTAAAAAAGTAGAACTTGCAACACCTGATTTCTTAGCCTAAATAAAAGTGAGTAGAAAATATGTCAGAAAAAGATGAAAACTATGCGTTTCCTTGGGGGTTTAACTTAGGAGACTTACATAATTCGAATGAGACTATACCATTATATACAGGTACTAATGATGGTGGATTTTGTCTTCTCTATGATAAGGTATCTGAAACCAAGGTAGATCATTTACTGGAGAGTCTCTGTTTAGAGTTGCTTTCTAAAATGCCTCATGGTAGCCTGCAGGTAAATATGTTTGATGTTGGTAAAAAGAAGTTTTATCATCTTTCTCCTTTGCAGTATATACAACTTTATAAAACTGCGTATACTAAAGAGATGATGATAGGACTTTTTGAAGAGCTTGAAGAGACTATTGTGACACGCTATAAAGAGTTGATTTGCTGTAATAGACCTTCTATCAGTGAACACAACCAGAAGTCGAAACTTAAACAGATGTATCATCTGGTACTTATTAATTTAGAGAACTTTCCTACAGAAGAGATTAATTTAAGAAGAATACAAAATTTTGTTGAATCGGCTGAAAAAGCAGGGGTATATGTCATTGCTTTTGGATATCAGCACGTTGAAGAGAGTAAAAGTGAGACAGTTCAAGCGATATTAAAACATTTTAAAAAGATAAAAGTGATAGAGGGAAAGTTTGAAATTACTAAAGAGATTTTTGAATTTATGGAACTTTTAGAAGATCATCAATTTAGACCACTTAATCTTGATAAAC
>JAMONG010000046.1 GCA_027066595.1 Sulfurovum sp. | reverse complement strand
ACTTCACAGATACTTGTGCTTTACCATCTGGACGTAAAAATGGGACAGTGCCATTTTTACGAACTTCAGCAAGTTTTGCAGTAATCTTATGTGCCAACGAGATAGGTAGAGGCATCAGTTCAGGTGTCTCTTTACAGGCATAACCAAACATCAGTCCTTGGTCACCCGCACCAATCTCACCTGAGGCTTGGTCTACACCTTGGTTGATATCTGGGCTCTGTTCACCTATACCATTCAGTACTCCTGCAGATCGGTAGTCAAACCCAAACTGTGCATCGGTATATCCTATCTCTTTTACCACCTCTCTTGCAATCTCTTGCATCGGTGCATACGCTGTTGTTTTTAGTTCTCCTGCGATAACACAAAAACCATTGCTCACTAACGTCTCACAAGCAACTCTTGCTTGTGGATCTCGTTCGATAATATAATCTAATATCGCATCTGAGATCTGATCAGCCATTTTATCTGGATGACCCTCGGTTACTGATTCACTTGTAAAAATGTATTGGTTAGCCATTTTTTAAATCCTTAACTTTGTTTTTGTTCACTGTCACTGAACTTAATAAAAAAATATATTATCCCTTTATTAAATCCACTTGGCTTCAACAAGTTCAATCAGCAATTATATTTGGTCACTGAGCTTGTCGAAGTGCTACATAATTCTCTTTGCTAATTGTTCAGGTAATATACCCAAAGACTCTTCTACCAATTTTGTGTTTCCGTGAGTAATAAATGCATCATCATACTCAAAAGAAGTTAATACCACATCTTGTATCTTCTTTTCACTAAGTAATTCTAAAATGGCTGAACCTACACCACCCATCTTAGCAGAGTCTGAGAATACAAACCATTTTTTGTACTTTTTAGAAAGGGAAAGTAACATCTCTTCATCTAAAGGTTTTACAAAACGTAAATCTAAGATAGCAACATCTTCATCTAACAATTTTGCCGTTTGTTCCGCACGCCCTACACCATTACCATATCCAATAAAGAGTATCTCTTCACCTTCTTGCAGCAACACAGATTTACCTAGTTCATACGCTGGACTTTCTCTATCTTCTGCTAAAAATGCCCCTCTAGGGTATCTAAAAGCACAAGGGTGGTTATATTCTTTAGCAAATGCCATGCAGAGTTTCATACTTGTTTCATTATAAGGTGCCATAAGCGTCATATTGGGAATACCTCTCAAATATGAGATATCAAATACACCTTGATGTGTTTCACCATCTTCACCCACTATACCTGCTCTGTCCAAGGCAAAAGCCACACCCAAGTCCATCAGTGCAATATCATGTATTACTTGGTCAAAACCACGTTGTAAAAAAGTGGAGTAGATAGTACAAAAAGGTTTAAATCCCTCTTTTGCTAAAGGTCCCATAGAGGTAACTGCATGTTGCTCAGCAATAGCAACATCCCAAAAACGTTCTGGATATTTTTCTATAGCTTCTGACATACCCGTACCAGAGGGCATAGCTGCTGTTACTCCTACAACTTTAGCATCTTTATCTGCCATACTTACTAATGCTTCAGAGAAAATAGTAGTGGCAGATTTAGCTCCATTTTTCTTAGGTGCAACACCTGTTTTAAGATCAAATGCACTCACACCATGCCAATGTTCTTTAGTCCCCTCAGCTATCTCATACCCTTTACCTTTAGTCGTTTGTGCATGAATAATAACTGGTTTTCCTAAAGCTTTTGCCACTTCCATTGTCTCGATTAAAGACTCTATATTGTGACCATCTACAGGACCAATATATTCAATACCTAACTCTTCAAATAAAATACCTGGAGTGATAAGTTTAAAAGACTCTTCAAAACGTTTAGCCATATAAGATGCACTCTCGGGGAAATGTTCAAGTATTTTTTCAACTTTCCCTTTAAAGCTCTGATAAAATGATCCTGCCATTGTCTGTGAAAGAAGTTTAGAGATAGCCCCTATAGGCTTAGCGATACTCATCTCATTGTCATTGAGTATAATCACCACAGGGTACTTTCTATCACCTAGTTCATTCATCGCTTCATAGACCATACCTGCCGACATAGAACCATCACCGATGAATGCCACAGGGATTCTATCTTCCCCTTTAAGGGCTATTGCTTTAGCAGCTCCAACTGCCAATGAGATAGACGTAGAACTATGTCCTGCTACATAATAGTCATATTTTGATTCTTTTGGTTTGGTATATCCACAGATACCATCAAATTGACGTAGGGTATCAAAGCTGTCCCAACGTCCTGTAAGAAGCTTATGTGCATAGGCTTGATGGCTTACATCAAAGATAAAAGGGTCTTTTTCTACATCAAATACTTTATGCATCGCTACTATCAAATCGGTAGCACCCATAGTTGAAGAGAGGTGTCCCCCATTTTTACTAACCGTATCCAATATCTTTTGTCTGATATCTTCTGCTAAGGTGTTTAATTCTTCTATGGAGCGTGCTTTTATATTCATCTTCTCAATCTTTATTATTTCATCTTTTTTAAATAGGCTATCAAGATTTTTTTTGTAAAAACAATATTTGAATCTTCATACTTCAAACCTAAATCATCTGCAAGATTTCTCAACTCTTTTTTTGTCACTTTTTTCATAGTAGCATCGTTCTCTTTATCTTGGATAAAGTCATCTAATACAAAGGGTCTAACCTTTATTTCAGATGCTTTTACCAACAAGACTTTTTTCAAGCAATGACCTCTGAAAAATGCTTAAAGAACACATCATTTTGTTTGGATGTACCAATGGTAATACGCATCGCATTCATACCGTAAGAAGCAAGGTTACGTATGATGACACCTCGCTTAAGTAATGCATCTGCAATCTGTGTAGAATCCATTTTTTCATCAAACAAATAAGTAATAAAGTTTGTATAACTTTCTATATACTCAAACCCATTCTCTTTTGCAAAGGCTTCGTAACGTTTTATCTGTTCTGTATGAAGTACGATAGACTCTTCAACAAAACTTTCATCTTTACATGCTTCAATAGCAGCAGCAAGTGAAAGTGAAGAAATGTTAAATGGTGGTCTCATTTTATAAAGTTCTTCTATCATCTGGGCATTGGCTATACCGTAACCGACACGCATACCCCCTAAGCCATACGCTTTAGAAAATGTACCTAGATATATTACATTAGGATATGAGAGTAAATCATTTGGACTAATAGCATACTTACTGTTTTTAGCAGCAGCATACTCCATATAGGCACCATCTACAACCACCAATGTCTCCTCATCTACTGCATTGATAATCTCTAACACAGCCTCTTTAGATGTAGCATCACCTGTTGGATTGTTAGGTGTACAAAGGTAGATAATTTTTGGTTTATACATATGGTAAGCTTCCATAAACTCATCATACTTATGTTCATAGCTTGCTGTTCTATATATCTTTGCACCCATCTGCTTGGCATAAATCTCATACATTGCAAAAGTCACTGCAGACATCAAGACCGAGGAACTTTCATCTAACACAGCCCGTGAAATAAACTCTAGTACTTGGTCTGATCCCGCTCCTATGATGATATTGTCTTCATGTACAGCGTACTTCGATGCCAATGCAGCTTTCAGTTCAAACATCGAATCATCTGGATAAAGGTGGGCTTTACTTGCATTTGCGATAATAGCTCTTTCTACCGCGGGGCTAGTACCTATAGGATTTTCATTAGATGCCAATTTGACAACATCTTCTTTGGCTATGCCAAATTCACGTACCACAAGCTCTATAGGTTTACCTGCTTCGTAAGTTTTAATCTCTTTTAATACTTTGTTATATCTCATATTTGCTCTTTATATACATCATCAGTCTCTCTTACATAAGAGCCTAAGACTTTGATTTCTTTTTTCATCTTTTCTAAAATCATTTTTACATTCTCATCATCTTTATGCCCATTAAACTCTATAAAGAAAATAGACTCACCACCTACGATATGTGATTTGATTTTTGTTAAATTCACACCAGCTCCTTCAAAATGATTTAAAAAATCAACCAATGAACCTGGTTTATTTGAAAGCCTTACGAGCAGTGATGTTTTATCATCCCCTGAACGTGCATTCTCAAAATTTGAAATAATAAAAAACCGTGTACGATTGGTACTACTATCTTCTACATCGTTAAAACGTATAGGTAAATTATAGAGTTTAGCTGCGATGGTAGGACAAAGAGCTGCGGCATTTTCATCTTCAGCAGCCATTTTAGCTGCTTTCGCAGTAGACTCTACAGGCACTAACTCTACATCATCAAAGCCTAAATCTTGCAAAAACAATCTACATTGACCAAAAGCAATATCTTTAGAGTAAATCTTTGTGATTTTTTTAAGGTCTTCTGCTAAAGTAGCAAAAGCAAAATGCACATCTATCATCACTTCTGCAATAATCTTCAAATTATATTCATCTAAACAGTTAATAGTATCAGACACAATACCGTTAGATGAATTTTCTATAGGAATCACACCAAACTTAGCAGTACCTTTTGCTACTTCACGAAAAATACCTTTGATAGACCCCATCGGGATATACGCAGACATCGCACCAAACTTACTCTCAGCTGCTTGATGTGTAAAACTTGCTTCTGGTCCTAAAAATGCTACACCTTCTGGGAGTTCAAGGTTACGAGCCACTGCGAACATCTCTAAAAAGAGTGCATCGATAGCAGCATCTGTAAGTTTTCCACCCATCTTTTTATTTTGACTTTTAAGACGATTTAAAATAGCCTGTTCTCGCTCAGGTCTATAGATAGGTGCACCTGTCGTATTTTTAAGTTCACCCACTTGATGTACTAGCTCCATACGCTCATTATAGAGTTTAAGAAGCGTATCATCAATGCTATCTATTTTAAGTCTTAAATCGTCTAAAGTCATCAAATATTCCTTACTTTTGTAAATACTCTAATTCTAATCGTACTTGGTCATCATAGGTTTCACGTGCTCTTATGAGTCTATCTTCTCCACCTTGCAAAGCTACTTCAGCAGGTTTTGCCCGTGTGTTATAGTTAGATGCCATAGTAAATCCATACGCTCCTGCAGAGTGTATCACTATAAGGTCATTATGTTCCAATGGAGGTAATGGCACATTTTTACCAAAAAAGTCTCCACTTTCACACACAGGCCCTACCACATCTGCTTCGGTCTTTTCCGCATCCGCGTCAACACCCACAGCTTCTATTTTATGATAAGCATCATAAAGACTTGGTCTTATGAGGTCATTCATACCACCATCTACGATCACAAAACGTTTGCCATCATTGTTTTTTTCATACAATACTTTGGTAAAAAATGCCCCTGCATTTGCTACCATGTAACGCCCAGGCTCACAAAGTAATGTAACATCCAAGCCTTTTGTTGCAGTAAAAATAGCTTGCGTATATTCTGATGCAGAAATAGTTACTTCTTCATCATACACTACACCGATACCTCCACCCACATCAAAAAACTTAATGTCAATTTTAATCGCTTTAAGAGAACGTACCAAATCTGCTACAATCTCACAAGCTTCACGTATAGGAGAGAGTTTTGTTAACTGTGAGCCTATGTGAAAGTGAATACCTACTGGATTTAAAAACTCTGATTTATTGGCATAAATATACATACGTTTTGCCATATCTATCTCTACACCAAATTTATTTTCATGTAAACCTGTTGAGATGTACGGGTGTGTTTGTGGATCAATGTTAGGGTTTACACGTATAGAAATACGTGCTTCTTTTCCTAAGTTGCGTGCAACCATTTCCACACGTTTCATCTCAGCTTCACTCTCAAGGTTGATGAGTAAAATATCTTTTTCCAAGGCTTCTTTTATCTCATCATCACGTTTACCTACACCTGAAAAAATAATTTTGTATTTACTCACACCTGCAGTAAGTGCACGGTTCACTTCACCTATACTCACACAGTCAGCTCCAGCCCCAAGTTTCGCTAAGTGTGCTATCACCGAAAGGTTCGAATTTGCTTTCACTGCATAATTTATAATCGACTTTTTACCTGCAAAGGCCTCTTTTAGTGTGGTATATCTATTTTCAATATAATCAAAATCATACACATACAATGGCGTACCATATTTTTCTGCCAATGCTTTAGTATCAATACTCATTTATCTGTCCTAATTTATCTATTTAAGGTGATTTTATCTAAAAATCACTAAAAAGGTAGTTAGGCTCTTTTTTACACTGAAGACAAAGGGTTTAACTTACCCTTATTTATCAACTATTTTATATAGATTTTTCATCTGTAACATAAATATATACTGCATATATCCATAGTAAGACTATAGGTAAAATTGCAGTAATTTCTGGTATTAAAACCCCATTGGTTCCCATCTGATTTAAGCCAAACAGTATACCCCATATCGTAAATGTTGCACCCAAAGAGAGAGCAATAATCCCACCTGTATTCATCATCCTTGCATGGAATGGTAATTTAAAAAACAAAATGATTAAAAGTGCTATCGCAAAAAGTGGAACTACTACTTTATCATAAAATGCTGCTCTAATTTTATCTGAATTTAAATGTTGTCTCTCGAGTAATGCCCAAGTATTATACGCATCAATAATATTTAATGCTTTCCCTTCATAAAGTGACTCAATAATTTTAGGCTTATACCCTTTGAGTGTTCTGATACTATTTTTCTGTTCTATCGTGTATCTTACCAATTCACCCTGCTCATAAATGTGTGTTCTTAGTGTTGCATCTTTGGCATCCCACTCATAGCCATCAAACGTAGCTATGGGGGCATGAATGGTATAGCGAACCTGATACCCCTCTACTTTAAAAATAGTAATATCTGAAATCTTTTTAGCGATAGGGTCTAAAGTATTAATATAAACAAAAGTATCATTATATTTGAAAAAAAGGTTAGTAACATCATACGCACCCATTTTATTTTTAAGAATAAGTGACCCTTTATCTTTTGCGTATGAGAACTCTGTAGTATGCAAAAAAGTAAAGATACCATACACCATCAATGCTGCCAAAACAAAAGGCTTTACCAATCTTTTTTTGTTATACCCAAAAGCATGTAGTGCTCCCATAGTATTGTTACGTATGAGTGTTAACTTTGTCATAATAAGTGCAAAAACGATAGCCAAAGGGTAAAGCAGTCCTAGTGCTTGTTGCCATTGATAAAAGATATAAAGGATTTTATAGTTACCTGATACATCTAACTTTTGTGCATACTGAAAATAATCCATCGCAGCAAAAGCAAAAGCAAGCCCAAGTAAAATAGCTAAAAGATTTTTAATATAAATCTTAAATAAGTAAGTAAAGTAACGTTTAGGTTGAAGTAGACTCATGAGGTTAAGCCATCAATTGATTTGAGACTATAAGAAGATTTGACATGATTTAAATCCTCACTGACAAGTGATTTACATGATTGGGACACATGTGCAATAAGCTTATTTAGAACATTTTGTTCTTCTAGTAAAAAATTACCCAATACATAGTCTGCCACTTGTGATTTGTGTTCTGGTTTACCCACTCCCACACGTACACGTAAGTACTCTTTAGTAATAGCTGCATCTAAAGACTTTAAGCCATTATGACCACCATGACCACCACCTCTTTTAAAACGTACCGCACCAAAAGGTAAATCAATATCATCATGTATCACAATAACATCTTCAAGTTCTATTTTGAAAAAGTTTTTTACAGCTTGTACTGATTTACCTGAAAGATTCATATAGGTGGTAGGTTTTAAAAAAAATGAATTGCTTGAACGGAATAGCTTTCCGTGAAATGAAGTTTTTGAGATATCTCGAGCATTAAAGTCATCAACAAGTTTGTCAATGACTTTAAAACCGATATTATGACGTGTCTCTTCATACTGTGATCCTGGATTACCTAGACCAACGAAGAGTGTCATAATAGTGTGTTACTTAGCTTTGATTACACCACAAATAGCAACATCAGGTCTGTCCATCAATTTACAGTTTGCTGGTACTTCAATGTCTCTAACAAGTATAGACTCATCTCTCTCAAGTGCTTCAACATCTAGATCAAATTTAGCAGGCATATTTTCAATAGCCCCTCTTACTTTTAATCTTTTTTTAGACATTACAAGTACACCTTTATTTTTAAGTCCAACTGGTGTTCCATGAGTGATAACAGGTACAAGAAAGTTTGTCTCTTGACCTGGTACTGTAATTCTAAGGTCAACATGTTTTACATCACCATTTACTGGGTGTAGTTGATACTCTTGGATGACTACATTTAATTCTGTATCACCTACCTTAACAGCGAATGCTAGGCTCTCCTTATTTCTAACTGCTCTCACAAATTCACCACGTTTAAACGCAGCTTGAATGTTCTCTACGCCATTTGCGTAAAGGTTTGCAGTCAGATAACCATCTCTTCTAAGTACTTTTGCAGTACGTTTCCCGATACTCTCTCTAACGATACCTTCTAACATTTCTGTCCTTTAAAATTAAATCTTTCTACTCTAAAATATAGCTATATTTTTAGTAAAATAGACGCGAATTATACCGAGTTAAAATTAATCTACTCTTCATCCTCATCTTTAAAAGCAAAAACATCTGCTTCTTTACCCTCTAAGTCATCTTGGACAATGGAACCTTTACCAACCCCTTGCATTTTCAGTTTCATATCTGCAGGATTTGTTGCATATTCAAGTGCTGTCTCTTCCGTAATTTCACCTCGACGTAAAATATCTAGTAATGCTTGATCAAAAGTTTGTGTACCGTAAATCTCTTTACCTTCAAACAAAGCATCAGGGATTTCAGAGTCTCTGTTTTCTGCGATGAGTTGCTCAATCCTTGCAGTCTTTTTAAGTATCTCAATCCCTGCAACCCTACCCCCACGAATAGTTGGAATAAGCCTTTGAGAAATAACCCCTTCAAGTACAGATGCCAAAGACATACGAATACGATTTTGTTCTTCATTTCCAAACATACCTACGATTCTATCAATCGTCTCTTTAGCATCAAGTGTATGCAGTGTAGAGAAAACCAGGTGTCCTGTATTTGCAGCATGAAGTGCAATATCAATCGTCTCTAAATCCCTCATTTCCCCTACAAGTATAATATCGGGGTCTTCTCTAAGAGCTGCTCTAAGTGCATCCGAAAAAGAGTGTGCATCTTGTCCTATTCCTCTTTGGTTTATCAGACAACCCCTGTCTTTATGCACAAACTCTATAGGATCTTCTACGGTAATAATGTGCTTTTTTTGTTCTCTGTTTATTTTGTCTAATATAGCCGCTAATGTAGTTGATTTACCTGAACCTGTGACTCCAGTTACGAGTACAAGCCCTCTTTGTATCTCTGTAAATGTTTTAATCACTGGTGGTAAATTTAAATCATCCAAAGAAAGAATCTCAACAGGAATAATTCTAAATACAGCCGAAAGTCCATCCATTTGATAAAAGAAGTTTACACGAAATCTATTTTCACTACCAAGTATATATGAAAAGTCAAGGTTTCTATCGATAACCAATTTTTCATACTGGTCTATAGTCATAATCTCTTTAGCTAACTTTTCTACCATTTCAGCACTTAATACCTCTTTACCTAAGACCTTTAATACACCATGGATACGTACTCTCACTTGTGAACCTGATTTTATATGTAAATCAGACCCTTTATTGCTAATCATTGTTCTAAGATATAATTTGAGCTTTTCTTCCATGACATCCCTTTATGGTAACTATTATTTTAGTGTATCTAACATCTCTTGAAAAGATTTTTCAAAGGCTTCTAACCCATCATTAAGTAGCTCTTTATAGACTTCATCCATATCAAAACCATTATCCGCTAATTTTGTAAAATACCCATTAATCACATCCTCATCGATAGGAAGTTGTGGTCTAACCTCTTCTTGCGTGATAAAAGATTCTATCGTTGCTAAAGGTGCAGTATTAACAGATCTTGGTGCCAATAATTCACGCATATAATAATCTGCTACCAAATCATCACCTTTGACTCCTGTACTTGCAAAAAGTGTGCGTACAGACGGTGTATTGTTAGACTCCACGAGATTGTATATTTTCGCTGCGTTATAGATACCTGTTTTGGCTACTTCAAGTCCCTCTTTTTCAAGATCTGCATCAAGAAGTCTGTCAAAACGGCTCACAAAAACCGAGATAACTGCTTCACAACGTCCACCACCACTTGCTTCAAAACCATCCATCCCTTTTTTCATCGCTTTGAGACATTTTTGAGCTTGTTTCGGAGAAAAAATAAGTGTTGCATTGACTGAAATTCCAGTACATAAAAGTTCTGTCATCGCAGCATATCCAGCTTCGGTTGCAGGTACTTTCACCATGACATTAGGTTCACCGATGGCAGCAAAAAGTCTTTTCCCCTCATCGATAGTCCCTTGTGTGTCATTCGATAAAAATGGGTCTACTTCTATAGAAATATATCCATCATTACCTGTATCATAAGAACCTCTAAGAGCCTGTGCTGCTGTGCGTATATCGTCTATAGCAAGTGCTTCATACTTCTCTTTGGCACTTTTTCCCTCAAGAGATTTTAACTGCTCTGCATAGGCAGGAGAAGTGGTAATCGCAGATGCAAAGATTGATGGATTACTTGTGGCACCATTGATAATACCTTTTTCAATTAAAGAGCCAAATTCATTTTTCAAATAATCTCTCTCTACAAAGTCTAACCATAAAGAGAATCCTATATCTCTATTTACCATCTTTTAATCCTTATATTCCCACGTAAAGTGTTGCCATGTGCCTATGTCCGTAGGCTTTTCTATGGCTAATTCAAGTCCATCAAGAAAGTCATCTCTCTCAATAACCTCAGCACCCAATCCCATCATATGATCTGTTTTCATCTGACAATCTATAAAATCATAACCTCTGTCTCCTAAAACGTCACTTAGTGCTTTAAATGCTACTTTAGAAGCATCAGAAACCAAAGAGAACATCGACTCTCCAAAAAAAGCTTTTCCATAGGCTACACCATAAAGTCCACCCACAAGTTTACCCTCCAAATGAACCTCTATACTGTGTGCATAGCCCTCATAATGAAGCTTCGTATATGCTTCTATCATTTGTGGGACTATCCAAGTCTCTTCTTGCCCTTCTCTATAAACAGTTGCACAATACCTAATTACCTCTTCAAAATGTCTGTCAAAAGTTACGCTAAATTTTCCAGAACGTAACACTCTTCTAAAAGATTTACGAAGTTTAAATTTATCAGGGAAAAGTACAAGCCTTGGATTTGGAGACCACCAAAGTATGGGGTCACCTTTAGAAAACCATGGGAAAATACCATGTTGGTAGGCAAGTAAAAGCCGTTTAGAACTCAAGTCTCCACCATAAGCCAACAACCCTCCGTCATCTGCATAACGAGGGTTGGGAAATGCTAAAAAGTAGGTACTTATCTGTGGAACAAAAAACTCATCTTCCATTCTAAAAAACTATCTTAATCTATACTATTTTTGCGTTAAAGTCAAAAGTAAGCTTCTCATTTTTAAAGTTTACTTTTACAAAGCCACCTTTTTTAAGCTTACCAAAGAGCATCTCATCGGTAAGCTCTTCTTTGATTCTTTTGTCTATCACACGTGCTATGTGTCTAGCACCATAACGATCATCATAGCCCTCATTTGCAAGGTATTCTTTTGCTTTTTTAGCCAGTTTTACTTTCACATTTTTAGGAGCGAGAAGAGAATTTAGTTTATCTATCTCTCTATCTACTATGGTAATTAATACATCTAATGAAAGTGCATTAAACTCTATCGTACCACTTAAACGGTTTCTAAACTCTGGAGAGAAGAATGCTGCTAATGCTTTATCCGTTTTCATAGAACTGTCTTTATTGAAGCCCATCACATTGGCTTCTTTTGTTCCAATGTTAGAAGTCATGATGAGTACAACATTTTTAAAGTCAGACACCACACCATTGTTGTCTGTAAGTTTTGCACCATCCATCACTTGAAGTAAAATGTTCATAATATCAGGATGTGCTTTTTCTATCTCATCTAGTAACAACACTGTATGGGGATGCTTTTTTATCATCTCAGTGAGTAACCCACCTTGTTCATACCCTACATACCCTGGAGGTGCTCCTACTAGTCTAGAGATAGTATGTGGTTCCATATACTCAGACATGTCTAATCTTTCAAAGTGTACATGTAAGGTCTTTGCAAGCTGTGTTGCAAGTGCTGTTTTACCCACACCTGTAGGTCCCACAAACAAAAATGACCCTATAGGTCTATCTTCGCCATTAAGTCCTGCGTAAGAACGTTTTATCGCTGTACTTATGGCTTTTATAGCTTCATCTTGTCCTATGATGTGAGAAGCTAAATCTTTCTCTAAACGTTTTAGCTTTTTCGTATCATCAGTACCTATCACAGTTGGTGGAAGTTTGAGCATTTTGGCTACCGAAGTTTCAATATCCGTAGCTTTTACAGTCTCTCCACTAAGCCCTTTAAGCATAAAGTGTGCACCCACTTCATCGATGATATCCATCGCCTTATCTGGTAAAAATCTATCATGCAAGTACTTCACAGACAAATCAATAGCAGACTGTAAAGCTTCATCTGTAAACGTAATCTTATGATACTCTTCATACTTGTGTTGCACACCTTTTAAGATGGTAAAGGTATCTTCAATGCTTGGTTCTTCTACATCTATCTTGGCAAATCTACGGCTAAGTGCCTTATCTTTGTCGAAGAAGTTTCTGTACTCTTGGTAAGTGGTTGCCCCTATACATTTAAGGTCACCACGTGCAAGTGCAGGTTTGAGTAAGTTAGAAGCATCCATACTTCCGCCACTTGTAGCTCCCGCACCCACCATCGTGTGTATTTCATCTATGAACAAAATGGCATCTTTCTCTTCAGAAAGCTCTTTGATGATGCCTTTTAGACGCTTCTCAAAGTCACCTCTGTATTTCGTACCTGCGACCAATGCACCCATGTCTAAAGCATACACTTTTGACTTCACTAAAATGTCTGGTACATCTGATTCTGAGATGCGAAGTGCAAGCCCTTCAGCGATGGCCGTTTTACCTACCCCTGGTTCACCCACTAGTAAAGGATTGTTTTTCTTACGACGACAGAGCGTTTGCATGACACGTTCTATCTCATCTACACGTCCTACCACTGGGTCTATCTTTCCTGTTTGGGCAAGTTCTACAAGCTCTGTGGTAAACTGTTGAAGCATGCTCTCTTTTTTCTCACCTGCTTCATCATCACTGCTAGCACCTTTTACTTTGTCATAACGATGAGAGATGACTTCAAGTACATCTACACGTGCGATGTCTTCTTTTTTCATAAGGTACACCGCATACGAATGCTCTTGCATAAAAATAGCTGCTATCATATCTCCAATGGTTGCTTCCGTACGTCCCGAGGAGTGAATATGTGTCATCATGTCATTAATAGCACGTGAAAGGGCTACTGTCTCAAAAGGCTCTACAGCCTCTTTAAGTGAAGGTATCGTTTTTGTAATATGTTCAACGATGCCAGCTTCAAGTACCGCTAAATCTGCATCTAAAATAGAGAGTATCTCAACCCCTGCTTTACTTCGGACAATCGCCAAAAAAAGATGCTCAACAGTCAAATACTCATGTCTATTCTCTTTGGCATACCCTACAGCTTCTTTAAAAACATCATTAAGTGCTACACTAATCATTTTGAACCTCTTTCATTATATTTTAAAAAGCGACTAGTCGCGTGAGCTGACTGCTGAAGTCGTCCCAGTGACAACGTAGTCATAGATGGCTTTGCCATTTATGCGTCATCTTCAATCGTTGCTAAAAGTGGAAACTCATTTTGTTTCGCTTTTTGCTTTACTTGCTGTGCTTTGGTTTGTGCTATTTCAAAAGTATACACACCACAGACAGCTTTACCTGTCTCATGAATGTGTAACATAATTTGCTCTGCTTCTGCTGCACTCTTATGAAATACACTTGTGAGTATCTCTATCACGAAGACCATAGAGGTATAGTCATCATTATGTAAAAATACTTTGAACATTTTAGGTTCTTCAAGCTCCAAGGCAAAATCTAACTCTTCTTCAAACTTTGGCAATTTCTCTGTCCTTATCTCTAAATTATAGTTTCAATATACTTTTCTACTGTATAATTATAGCAAAAAATGTATAGGAATTGTGTATGCAATCACTTTTTATTACTGCTACAAACACTGATATAGGCAAAACCTACACCACCATCAAACTCATAGAAGCTCTCGCTTCAAAAGGTCTTAAAGTTGGTGTTTACAAACCCATAGAGACGGGCGTAACCGACACAGCTCCTGATGCCACTATACTACTAAAAGCTTGTAGCAAGGTTAATGAGAACTTCAAACATTTAAAAGTAGAAGACATCACTGCCTACACATTTCCACTCCCTGCTGCTCCTTTTTGTGCAGACACAAAGCAGACCATACGCATAGAAAAAATCATAGAAAAGTACCACACTCTTTCTAAACTCTGTGACATTCTTTTAGTAGAAGGTGCAGGAGGCTTACTCGTACCCATCACCAAAAACTACACCATCATAGACCTAGCCAAAGAGCTAAACACAAAAGTATTGCTCGTCACCCCAAGCCGTCTAGGTTGCATAAACGATACCTTGCTCTCCATGGAAGCCCTAAAGGCTAGAGAGATTGACTTTAACTGGTGTGTGAACTTGCATGAAGACAAAGAGAGTTTTAAAGAAGTAACGCAGCCTTATTATGATGCTGTTTTTCCCGAATGGTGGAGCGTTGAAAAGGGATTACAAAGGTTTATTAGCAGCTATTCGTTATAAAGAATCTAACAACTTTTTATTTCTCTCAATATTCGCCCAAAAATCTTCAATAAGTCTAAATCGCGGTAGCCCAATAAGAAAAATATATGATGCAATTAATTCATCTCTAGCAATATCATTTGGAATAATATTTTTTTCTGTCCAATCATTATATTTTGTTTCAATTTTTTTCTTATCTTTATTAAATATTTTTTCAAATTTAAGAAGTTCTTCTTTATTTTTTATCTTCATATATGCTTTAGTGTAGCCAGCATTATATTTACGTATCAAAGTCAATATTTCTTTTGGTAATCCTGAAGTTAAAGTTAATATTTCAATCATATTTTGTTGGTCTTTTTTTAATGCATCTCTTAAAATATTAGTATTTAAAATTAATATTTTGTGTACTTCTTCATACTCTAATTTAGATGATATTTTAATATTCTTCTTTAAATTATCAACAATCAATGCTTCAATAACTAAATGGAATATTGTACTTAACATTGTTTTATCTTCTATATTATTAAGTCCCCTTAAACTCTTTAAATACAAATTCAATGCTATATCTGTTTCATTATTAAATTCCAAATATTTACCATATGAAAATATCAATATATAATCATCTCTAGTCAATAATATTCTGAGTAGAGGAGAAGTGTCTTTTTCAGTTACAGCACCTTTTAAAACTGGCTTTTCAAGTTTCTCCAAAATCTCAGGCATCACTCTTTCAACATTAGAAACAATTAAATCATTTAAAGTTTTATTAGACTCATTCCAGCCATTTTTTACGATATTCTCAAGCTGTGACACATTAATATCCTGTGGTATGTCTAACTTAAACTCTGCCCATATTATAAGGCTAAAAAGTAAAAATAATTTGATAATTTTCATAAGTGTTATCCTTTTCTAAACACATTTTACCATTCATTAGTTATAATCACATAACTATTCCACCAAGGATGCCTATGCAACATCTCGTTGATACGAACAACTTTTCTGACACACAGATAGCTCAGCTCCTAGCAGATGCTAAACACTTTAAAGCCCATCGTCCTCCTCAGCTTTTGCATGACAAACTTCTCATTACCCTTTTTTTTGAAGCAAGTACCAGAACACGTAGTTCTTTTGAAGTGGCAGCCAAGCGTTTGGGGGCTTCGGTGGTACACCTAGACCCTAGTAGAAGCTCTGCTAAAAAAGGGGAGAGCCTAGAAGATACCTTTGCAAACCTTTGTGCGATGGAGCCAGATGGTATCATCGTGCGTCATTCTGAAAATGACACACCCCAACTCCTAGCAGAGATGCAAACAAGTCCTGTCATAAACGCAGGAGCAGGAAACTACGCACACCCTACCCAAGCACTGCTTGATCTCTTTACTTTGGTAGAACATTTTGATGGTAACATTCAAGGTAAAACCATCGCCATCGTAGGTGACATCGTAAGTTCTCGCGTAGCAAGTTCAGGTATACGTCTACTCACACGCATGGGGATGAATGTACTC
>JAMONG010000045.1 GCA_027066595.1 Sulfurovum sp. | reverse complement strand
AGTTTAAGATACACTGCTTCAACTGACTCTGCATTTGCATCTTCAAACAAAAATACAATTCTAAAATTTTTACCAATGTCTTCCATGTTTGCAAGCGTTTTAATCACTTGTACATTTTTATGTGCATCACCTGTTGCTTCTGCTAAATATGGTGCGAAAGCTGCCATAGCATTTTGAACGAAGTTATCATTAATGGTTGCTACAAATTCAGAACCAGAAAAATCTACCTCTATTTTTGCTTCTTGAAGTGCTTTGATAAACACAGCAGCTGAACCAAAGTTTTCATTCCAGTTGATGAGTCCAAAGTTCGCTTGAAGTATCTTCTCTGCATTCTTCTGACCACGGTCAACTCTAGCAATACCAAATGCCATAGGCTCTTTATATCCTGCTTGTGAAGTAACTTCTGTTACCAATGCTTTAAAATCTTCTGTTGATGAAATAGTTTCTATTGCCATAAAAATCTCCTGTAAATAATTAAAGCGATTATACTTTATTTAATTTAATACAAGGTTGGGAAGTAACTATATCTTATGAATCAGATGCCGTTTTGCTATATTGATATTAATGGGAAGGGTAACTCTCCTTTTTCGGACAACTTATCATTCCAAGAGATGTTGTAAATAAGGTAGGAAATGAAATACCTTTTCCATACGATGTGACACTTTTAACAATAAAGTGGAGATGAGGACCTCTTGTATAACCTGTATTCCCACTATAACCTATGTGTTCACCTCTTTCTACTCTCTGTCCTCTTTCGACAACTGTGCCATGTTCTTTAAGATGCCAATATTCGCCTATGGTTCCATCATCATGTAATATAAACACATAGTTTCCATCACTCTTATAGGAAGAGGAATTCCCACCTTTATTAGAGTTATTTTTTATATCCATGACTATGCCACCTCTTGCAGCATATATAGGAGTGCCTATGGGCATACTAAAGTCTATGGCATATTTAGAAGCACCTTTATGTGTAAATGCACCCATACATGATTGTGAAACTTTAAATTTTTTACCTATCTCATAAGGAAGTGCATAATGATAATTATCCTCATGCTTTACATGATAATCTCCTCTGGAGGAATTATATTTATAATTATATCTCCATGATTTACTACCATGTTCAATTGAAGTAATATATCGCTTTTCATTTCCTTCTAAAACCAAAGATACTGGTAAAGGGATAGTTGATGTCATATTTTGTTTAGTGATATTAAAATGTACAGTAATTGTATAGGGTTTTTTGTTAATAAGATAAAAATCAATACGTTTACCTTGTTTATTTTCATCTATACATATAGTGTTTTTAGAACAATTTAGTTTTGCATAAAGTGCTGTAGATTGTAAGAATAGCACGTTCATGGCAATGATTAATATTTTTTTCACTTTTTTCACTTTTATTTAGTTTCTTGAATTCAACCGCAACAATAATAAACCTAATTGTCTAATTCTAAAATTGTAGCATAAGTAACTGGTTATTTAAACAGCCTCTTGTGCTTAGCAGTTTCTTTATAAGCGCTCGTAAAAATTTTATCTGTAGATTATATTTTATGAAAGGTCGGGGAATTATTCTCGAGAGGACTTAAAGGTTGAGAGGGTACAATTCGCACCATGAAAAAATATTTACGTGGTCATAATAGACAGTACTTTAAACTTATCGTTATTGCAATGTACTCTACAATGCACAAACTAAGTACCTTAGACTGTAATTATCAGTACCTGAAACTTGCATACTCTCTTCTTCCTCATAAAACTGCACCTCCCTCAATATAATATAAATACTTTCAAAATTCAATCTATATGTAATCCGTAGGTCGGGGTATCCTTACCCCGACAATGATAATGAATACATATTTATCTTAAATTCAAATTTAATGTCGGGGTAAGGATACCCCGACCTACATTCAATAGGAATACTAATGACAACAAAAACACTTAGCCTCGTAACAGCTACTCTACTTTTAACACAATCAACTTTTGCAGAGATAACACTTGAAGACATCACCGTTATGTCGGCAACAAAAACGACACAAAAACTTAATGCCGTGACATCAAATGTAGATGTGATTACAGCTCAAGATATACAAGACAGAGGCTACACTACAGTCACACAAGCACTTAACGCACTAGCAGGTATCACCTTTACACAAAATGGTGGATTAGGTACAAACACTTCTGTGTATGTAAGAGGGATGGACTCCAAACATACACTTGTACTCATCGATGGTATCAGATACAACGACATTACAGGTCTTTCTGGTGCTCCATTTGCACACCTAATGGTAGAGAACATTGCTCAAATAGAGGTTGTAAAAGGTGCACAGTCAGGTGTGTGGGGAGCTGATGCGGCTGCAGGTGTGATAAACATCATCACTAAAAAACCCGAAAATGGCGTACATGGTACTGCACACATTGAAGGTGGTAGCTTTAACACGAAAAAGTATGGTGCAACACTCTCAGCTAAAACAGAGAGCTACTACATAGACGTAAGCCACAACGTTGTAGATACAGACGGATTTACAGCACAAGCTCCACAAGGAGAAGATATCGACACTTTTGAAGATGATGGATATACCAACAAAACCACTTCTATTAAACTCGGTTATAACATCAACGAAACCAATAAAATTGAACTTGCCCATACACTTATAGATGCTGAGGGTGATTACGATACATTTGGTAATCCAGATGGTTTAGCAACTGCCACAACAAAAGATACATTTTCTTCTATTAACTTCAACCATGTAGATAGCTTTAATGAACTTAACCTTTATGCCAAACGTTCTAAGTTTGAAAGAGCATTTATTGACGATTTTGGTACCACACCATTTGATGGTCAAGTTGATGAGTATGGTATCACTTCTAAAATCCCTTATGGTACAGAAGATTTTATACTTGTTGGGGCTGACTACAAAACATTTGAGCACACAACCAGCATTAACAAAGACTTTAACAACAAAGGTGTATTTGTAACAAACAACAATACTTTTAAAGGTTTTATGGGTGGAACTACTATCTTAACTGAGTCACTTCGTTATGACTCTTACTCCACTTTTGACAATGAACTTACAGGAAAGATTGGGCTTAAACACATTCATGAAAATATAAAAGGTCTTGTTACTTCACTTAACTACGGTACTGCCTACACTGTACCTACTCTCTACCAACTCTATGCACCAGAGTCATCATTTGGGGCTATTGGTAATGCAAACTTACAACCTGAGACTACCAACTCATTTGACGTTACCATAGCCTATAAAGATTTTTCTGTGACCTACTTCAATAACAAAATCGATAATCTCATCGAATTTACCAATGGATATAACAATGTTGAGGGAACATCAAACATAGATGGTATAGAGGTTACTTACTCAAAAGAGATTGTCTCTGACCTTCAACTAAGTATGAACTACACAAACCTCTTTACTGCTGAAGATAAAGATGGGAACGCACTTAAAAGAAGAGCAAGTGAAACTTTTAAAGCTGCTGTAGATTACTATGGTGTAGAAAAACTTCATCTTGGTGCTGATGTTGAGTATATTGGTAGTCGTACAGATGTTATCTTTAACCCTGACTTTACAACATCAGATGCTGAGACAGGTAAATATACT
>JAMONG010000044.1 GCA_027066595.1 Sulfurovum sp. | reverse complement strand
TTGAGAGGTGCAACTGTATATTCTTCATTTAACTTTTCTCTCATCTCTTTTGGGAGATTTTTCATTTCATCAAAAGAAGTAGCATACTTATGATACATCCAATTATAAATTTGTTTGGCACGGAAACTTGGTTTAATTAACTCCCCTAGTTCCTCTTTTGTTAAGTCTTGTATAATACTTTTTGACATTTTATTTACTTTCTCTTAATATATGTTGTGAGTCTTGTCATCGCTTCTTTATGATTATCCATAAAATCTTTATGTGCATGACTGTCACAATAATTGGTTACTATAAAAACACCTGCTGCTGGTATGCCAAAATGTTTGGCAACTTTAAGTACTGCATAGTATTCCATATTCTCTAAATGAATATTTTTTGACAGGTATGATTTTCCTAACGCTTTATCAGTTGTGATATAGTTAGAGGAATTGATAATTGTTTCACGTGAAACATCTTCTGCAGTTGACACCATATTATCTATGGGTGTATATGCTTTACCTGTGAAAAAACTATTTTCTATATTGGTTGCTGTTTTTGACTCTACTATATCAAAAATATTTTTTTTGCCATATGAACCTGCTGTTCCTACAAAAAAAAGAAATGCTGGTTTTTGAGGAAAAAGGCATAATTTAGTCAAATTAATAGCAACATCAGTCATCCCTATACCTACGGGAATAGCAAAATCAAACTGTTCACTTTCACCTGCACATATAAACATCTTAAATCCTTACAGGGATATTTTGTTTACGAAGATACTCTTTTAACTCCAAGATGTCAATCTCTTTAAAGTGAAAGATAGAAGCAGCCAGTGCTGCATCTGCATTGCCCAAGGTAAATGCCTCTTCTATATGTTTCATAGTTCCTGCTCCACCAGATGCGATGACAGGGATATTCACAAGTTCCGATATCTTCTTATTTAAAGTATTATCAAACCCTGCTTTGGTTCCATCTGCATCCATAGAGGTCACAAGCAACTCACCTGCACCTCTGTCGTATGCTTCTTTTGCCCATTCAAGTGCATCCAAGCCTGTGTCGTTTCGTCCACCATGTGTAAAGATGTTCCATTTATTGGGTGAGACTTGTTTTGCATCGATAGCAACCACAATACACTGAGAGCCAAAACGTTTTGCACCCTCTTCTATGAATGTGGGTCTTTTGATGGCTGCAGAATTAATGCTCACTTTGTCACATCCAACATTCAGAAGATTATAAATATCTGGAAGTTCCCGTATCCCTCCGCCAACAGTAAGAGGAATGAACACTTCTTGTGCTACTTTTTTTACTACGTCTACTATAGTATCGCGTCCTTCATGACTCGCACCAATGTCAAGAAACGTAATCTCGTCTGCACCCTCTTCATTATAACGACGTGCCACTTCTACAGGATCACCTGCATCACGTAATCCTACAAAATTTACACCTTTTACCACACGTCCATCATTGACATCTAGGCAAGGTATAATTCGTTTTGCAAAGTAATCCATTTAACAACTCTTTTCATTTTAAATTCTGACTTTTATAAAGTTATCATATTAGTCACGATATATTATGGTAGAATTATACAAAAATAATCTACTACATGTGATTAATAGTTAATATAAAGGAAACTTATAGTATGATTATTGACAATTTAGCTGAATTTGCGTCTAAAAAATTTGGTCAAAACTTTTTGAAGAATGACGTCTATCTTCACAAAATCATCCAAGCGATGCCCAACGATAACTTAAAAGTTGCAGAAATTGGGCCTGGCTTAGGTGATTTAACCAAAGAACTTGTAAAAGTTCGTAATGTCACAGCATTTGAGGTTGATAAAAGATTATGTGAGCATCTGACAAGTGAATTTGAAACCCCGATTAACGAGGGGCGCTTCGAATTGCGTTGTGGAGATGTGCTTGAGCGTTGGGAGTCAGGAAGTTTACTAGATGAACCTTATCATTTAGTTGCTAACTTACCCTATTATATCGCGACCAATATCATCTTAAAAGCATTTAAAGATGAACATTGCCAAAGCGTTTTGGTAATGGTTCAAAAAGAAGTTGCCGTTAAGTTTTCTGCAAAGACAAAACAGAAAGAATTTTCTTCTTTGTCTGTCTTAGCACAAAGCGTGGGAAAAGCAACACTTTGTTTCGAGGTTGAGCCTGAAGCATTTGTTCCTCCTCCAAACGTCACTTCTGCCGTGCTTTTAATAGAGAAAAATCAGTCACGAGATGACGAAAAGTTTGAAGCGTTTTTAAAAATTGCCTTTGCGCAACCACGTAAAAAACTTTCTAAAAATCTCTCGAGCGTATTTTCTAAAGATATTGTCAACGAACTTTTTTCAAAACTGGAGTTAAACTCCAATCTTCGACCTCATGAAGCTGAGACATCTATTTATCATCACATATATAATGAATTAAAGGATAATTTAGATGGAAAACAATACTCCAAACAACGGAAGCTCTCAAAATCAAGAGCAAAAAACTCCGAGCAACAATAATAACGCTCCAAGAGAGAGACGTCCAAACCCACATAGACAAAATAACAATGGGAATAAACCACAAGGTCAAGGTGAAAACAAAAATCGCCCAAACCCCAATAGAAAACCCAATCCAAATAGGCAGCCTGCCCCATCACAAGATGTAGATGGAAATGTGCATGAGCGTCCTGCACCAAATGGCAATAAAAAACCAAACCCAAATCAAAATAGAAACAAAAATAATACCAATAGCAACAACCAAAACCGTAATGCTGGGAGCAATACCCAAAATAGAAAACCAAATAACAACAATAATAAACCTGGCAACAAACCAAATAATAACCAAAACCGCCACGGTGGCAACAACAAAAACAGAGGAAGACGTAAAAATGTTACCACTGTAAATGACACAATGAGAGAATACCTCAAAATTAACGATCGTGTTAAAGAAGCTACTATGAACCCATGGAAAAATATGGACATGGCTTCTAAAGGGAAAATTCGTTTTACTCCTCTTGGAGGACTTGGTGAAATTGGTGGAAACATGGCTGTACTTGAGACAGAAACAACGGCAATCATCATCGATGTAGGTATGTCTTTCCCTGATGAAACCATGCACGGGGTAGACATCTTAGTTCCTGACTTCTCATATCTACATGCACTCAAAGAGAGTGGCAAAAAAATATTTGTTATTATTACCCATGGTCATGAAGACCACATTGGTGCGATGCCGTACCTCTTTAAAGAGTTACAGTTCCCTATCTATGCGACACCTCTTGCACTTGCCATGATAGAAAACAAATTTAACGAACATGGTCTTTCACAGTATGTGAAAAACTTTAACTACGTAACGATGAGAAAACAACACCAAATTGGTGATATGCAGATAGAATGGATGCACAATACCCACTCTATCATCGATGCATGTTCATTGGCGATAGAAACACCTGCAGGGACTATCATCCACACGGCTGACTTTAAAGTAGACCATACACCTGTAGATAACTACACGATGGACTTACGTCGTTTTGCACACTATGGTGAAAAAGGTGTTCTTTGTCTCTTCTCTGACTCAACAAACTCACATAACCCAGGGGCTACAAAGTCTGAAAAAGTGGTAGGTAAAACATTTGACACACTCTTTGAGCTTGCAAAAGGAAGAATACTTATGTCTACATTCTCATCGAATGTACACCGTATTGTTCAAGCAATGGAAAGAGGTGTAAAATATGGAAGAAAGATTTGTGTTATTGGGCGTTCAATGGAACGGAACATAGAAACAAACCGAGCTTTAGGGTTTGTAGATATAGAAGATAAACACTTCATCGAAGTCCATGAAGTACCAAAATATGCTGACCATGAAGTACTAATAGTTACCACAGGTTCACAAGGTGAGACTATGGCTGCACTTAACCGTATGGCTACAGATGAGCACAGACATATCAAACTTAAGCCTTCAGATACTGTCATCATCTCGGCATCAGCTATCCCAGGGAATGAAGGGTCTGTTTCTAGTCTGTTAAACAAACTAATGAAAGCAGGATGTACTGTACGCTATAGAGAATTTGCAGATATTCACGTTTCAGGTCACGCAGGACAAGAAGAACAAAAACTTATCTTGAGACTCATTCAACCTAAATTCTTTTTACCAGTACATGGTGAGTACAACCACATCGCTAAACATGCTAGAACAGCTGTAGAGTGTGGCGTAGATGAGAGAAATATCTTACTAATGGGTGATGGTGATCAGATAGAGCTAACCCCTAAGTATCTTAAGAAAGTAAAAACCGTTAAATCTGGTAAAACATACATCGATAACCAAAATAACATGACTATCGAAAATGATGTTGTACTTGACAGACAAAAACTTGCAGAAGACGGTATCATCAATGTCGTAGCTCAAATTTCACAAAGCAATCAAAAGATTGTTGGAAGACCTGTGATTAGTACACATGGTATTGTCCCAGATAAAGATGATAAAAAATTCCAAAAAGAGATAGAAGTGCTATTAGAGACCATGTTACTTAACATGAAGCCAGAAGCACTTAAAAACCATAAAGACATAGAAAATGATATACGTGCCGTTGTAAGAAAACACGTTGTTCGTACTAAAAAGAGATACCCACTTATCATTCCTACTATCTTCATAGTATAATATTTACTACCTTTTGGTGGTAAATAACATAACTAAAACTAATCTTAATTATAAGTTTAAGCTATTTTTTATGATTAAAAAGCTAGAATACCCTTTTTAAAACGTCATAAAAGGGAAGACTCCATGAAAAAATCTATATTCTTACTCCTCTTTCTTTTTTTAGTACTTCTTGTCACTTGTGTATATCAAAAAACATACACACTCTATGAAAACACACATGCCACAGATAAAAATACTCTGCAAAATGTGAAAATAAAAAGAGTAACAACAAGTACAAAAAAAGAACCTGTAGTAAACAAAGAAGAAAAAAGTGCCACTAAAGAGTTAGGTTTAGTAGAGAAAATTAAAACCTCTGTAATTTCAGCAATAAACTCAGAGAAAGAAGATGTACCTAATAGCGTCAATATAGTCAAAGAGAGTAGACCTTTAGTTGTCATACCAAAGAAAAATGCACTCAACACAAAAATAGAAGAGAAAGAAGTTGTAGACTACCTTCTTACTGTTTTAAAAGAGCAAAACATCGCACTAGCCCATAGAGATGAAGCAGAGAGTAAATTACATGCACTTATTACTCAGGTCTTAAAAGAGAGACATATCGCCATAGAAAATATGGAAAAAGCCTCTTTAGATATAGATACAAGACACCAAAAACAGATAAAAGAAAGAGATGTAAAATCTCAAAATATATATAAAATTAATACAGAAGAAGGAAAATAATTATGTTAGACATTGCTTTAGAGATTACATTATGTTTATTTATCGCTGCACTTATAGGGTTTATACTTGGTTTTATTGTGGCAAAAGCTACAAAGAAAAATGTAGAAACAAAAAAAAATAGAGCTACACATTCTGATAAAACGTTAGAAGAAGAAATTGAAACTATTATTGATACTGTTTCAGATGAAACGGAAGAGATTGAAATTCCAACAGCTGATGATACTCAAAATGCAGTAAAGGCACTAAAAGAGCTTGATAATGCAAGCGATAAAGAATCACAGCAACCTGAGATATTAGACCAACCAAGAAACAACCAAAAAGATACCCTCACACAAATTAAAGGTATCGGTCCAAAAGTTGAAGATAAACTTAATGAGGCAGGTATCTACCACTTTGAACAAATAGCTAACTGGAACGAAGCAAATATTCAATGGCTAGAAAAAAATACAACGTTTGCACATCGTGCGAAAAAAGATTTATGGGTAAATCAAGCAAAATCGCTTATCTAACCTTTAGAATAAAAGAGAGATTCACATCCATCTCTCTTTTATTCGTCTCTAACCTCCTAATCAACACTATGCTATAATCACACAACTCAATCAAAAGTAGCACTATGAACCTCATCAAAATTGCACAAGAGACATTTCAAATTGAAGCGAATGCCTTACTCAAAGCTTCACAACGTTTAGATGAAAGTTTTCTTGATGCCATTACAGTTATTTTAAAAACTAAGGGCAAACTTATTATCACAGGTGTTGGAAAGTCTGGTTTGGTTGGAGCAAAAATGGCTGCTACTTTTGCGAGTACTGGAACTTCTAGCTTTTTTCTACACCCCACGGAAGCTCTTCATGGTGACCTAGGGATGATAGGTAAAGAAGATACCCTACTTGCCATTAGTTCAAGTGGAGAGAGTGAGGAACTAACCAAGATTCTTCCTCACATCAAGCGTTTTAACATACCGCTGATAGGGCTAACAAGTGATAAAAATTCATCATTAAGCACCTATGCAGATGTAGTACTTGACATCTCTGTAGAGAAAGAGGCTTGTCCTCTTGGCATTGCTCCCACTTCATCTACTACCCTTACTATGGCACTAGGTGATGCCTTAGCTGTAGCACTTATGGAAAAGAGAGGCTTTAAGAAGGAAGACTTTGCCTCTTTTCATCCTGGGGGAACACTCGGCAAAAAACTATTTATACGTATCAAAGACTTGATGCACACTAATGATTTACCTATTATCGATGAAAGTACTACCCTTAAAGATGCCATCGTTGTTATGAGCGAAGGGAAACTGGGACATATACTTATTGTAAATAAAGCGAATGACTTTATTGCCCTCCTTAGTGATGGTGACTTAAGACGTGCGTTAATGAAAGAAGACTTTTCACTCACGCAACTTGCGATAAACTACGCAAACCAAAAACCAACAAGCTATACAAACACCGAACTCCTTGCATCTGAAGCACTGGAGATTATTGAAGAGGGTAAAATACAACTTTTACCTATCACGACTGATGATGGAAAAATCATCGGCGTACTTCATATACATGACTTAATAAATGCAGGAATAAAATCTAAATGAGATTAAACAAATATATATCACACAACACAAAGTATTCACGCCGTGAAGCAGATACACTTATAGAAGCGGGTGAAGTCACCCTAGATAAAAGACCACTCAAAGAGTTTGGCTATGAAGTACAGCCTGATGACCGTATCTTTGTCAAAGGTAAAGCGGTGAAAATCACTTCTGAACTCACTATCATTGTCTACAACAAACCCAAAGGTGTACTTGTCACCAAAAAAGATGACCGAGGACGTGCTACCATTTACCATAAACTACCAGGTAAATACAGACACTTTACCCCTGTAGGTAGACTAGACTATGCCTCTGAAGGACTTTTGCTCTTAACAGACGATGTCGAGGTAGCAACAGCACTCATGGAGAGTGGTCTAGACAGAACTTACAACCTCAAGATAGACAAACCTGTCACTTCAGAAATGATAGCAGCCATGAAAGAGGGGCTTGTGCTTGATGATGCACGTGCAGGGGCACATGAAAAATCTAAGATTTACTCTATGGAGTTTGCTCCTTTTGCACACTTTGAAGTTAGAGGTGAAGGAAAAAACTTTTCTAAACTTCGTGTAACAATAAAAGAGGGGAAAAATAGAGAACTTAGACGCTTTTTTGCCCACTTTGAAGCCAAAGTACTTGACCTTAAACGTATCGCTTTTGGAGGCATAGAACTTAACAACCTACCAGAAAACAAAACACGTTACTTTACACGTAGAGAATATGATGATGTCCATAAGTTTATGAAACGTTGGAGAACCAATAGAATGGCTGATGTAAAAAATGAACTTAACACAAAAAGACAAGAAGAAACAAACAAACGCAATAAAGATAAAGAAGCATCAACAAAAAATACAAAGTTTAAATACAAAGACTAACTATGGTCAATCTTGCACTTAAATATCGTCCTAAAACACTAGATGAACTCATAGGACAACCCCACCTTTTAGGTGATAGTGCTGTACTACGTAAACTTATAGTTGCAGATGCTTTACCCCATACCTTTTTTTATGGACCACCTGGGTGTGGGAAAACAACCATTGCAAGAGTCATCGCTAGGTTACTTGAACACCCCTTTTATGAAATGAATGCTACCACCCTTAAAATAGAAGATTTACGTAAAATATTTAAAGAGTATACCAATGCCCTACAAAAACCTCTCATCTTCATAGACGAAGTACATAGACTTAGTAAAAACCAACAAGAAGTACTGCTTCCTTTCATGGAAAACAACGCGGCTCTCATCATAGGGGCATCAACAGAAAACCCCTACTATTCCCTGACTGCTGCTATGCGTTCACGTTCTCATCTTTTTGAACTTACAAGTATCTCTGAAGATGAGATGTACACTTACCTTGAAAAAATACTTTTACTTGAAAATATCTCTATAGAAGAGGATGCAAAAGAATATCTCGTCTTCTCTTCAGGTGGAGATGTGAGAGCCATGCTCAATCTTTTAGAGAGTGCATCTGCTATCACTGTCCCCATTAAACTAGAGACACTTAAGCAGATACGTCCACATGCTATGCAAGCGGGAAGTAGTGAAAGTGATAGCCACTATGAACTAACATCTGCCATGATAAAAAGTATACGTGGTTCAGACATTGATGCCAGTATCTATTATCTTGCTCGTCTCATAGACGGTGGTGAACCAGCAGAGTTTATCGCTAGACGTTTAGCCATACTTGCAAGTGAAGATATAGGCAATGCAAACCCACCTGCACTCACCCTTGCATCTTCAACTCTAAATATCGTGAAACACATAGGTTATCCTGAAGCACGTATTTCACTCTCACAACTTGTCATTTACTTAGCTTCTTCACCTAAGTCTAACAGTGCATATCTAGCTATTGGGAATGCCCTTAAAGCGATAAAAGAAGGTGAACTTTTGCCTGTTCCAGAACATATTAAGTCTTATGCTAAAACATACAAAAATCCTCATAATTTTGGTGGTTGGGCAAAACAATCATACCTTACAAAGCCTCTTTACTTTTACGATACACAACAAATAGCTTTTGAAAAAACACTTTATCAATGGCATGAAAAAATTACACACATTTAATACTTCACACTTTATTCACTATTCTATGTTATAATTTTCAAATGTAACAAGATAAAGGATAATCATGAACAAAATAAACATAAAAAATTTACTTATCTCTGCTATTACTCTTGCATTTTTAAGTGCCTGTACCAATAATACAGCAAATCCTAATAGTGGTGCACAAACAGGTGCTGTCATAGGTGGATTAACAGGTGCTGCCATCGGATATAATAATTCTGGACGCCATAGTAGAGGTGGTACTGCTGTAGTGGGTGGACTACTTGGTGCAGCTGTCGGTGCGGGCATAGGAAATGCTGTAGATAACAGTAATCCTCCTCCTCAAAATACGGGTGGATGGCAATAAAAACTAATTTAAAGGAAATAAAATGAAATTACACAAAACAATTGTCGCTTCATCTGTAGCACTATTTATGCTTGCAGGATGTTATAACCAACCTGGACTTGTTGAAGATGGAAGTTACAATCGTACCAAAACAGGAGCTGCAGGTGGTGCCGTCGCAGGTGCTATGATAGGATACAATACGGGGCAACGTGATGCAAAAAGTGCTATCATTGGTGGATTACTCGGTGCTGCACTTGGTGGTGCTATAGGATATAGCATGGATGAACAAGCCAATGCCATGGCACGCGCACTTGGAACAGGGGTAAACAATGATCCTCTTGCAGCACTTGACCCTAACAATACCATTATCGTATCTAAGCACCCTACGTATGTAAAAATTATGTTTAGAGATCGTATGATGTTTGCAACAAACTCTGCAAGACTACAGCCTAGTGCAAGATATAAAGTACAAAAAGTGGGGCAACTTCTTGCAAACTATCCTCAAACTGTTGTAGGTGTCGCTGGATTTACCGATAATACAGGTAGCTATAATTATAACCAAAGACTATCACAAAAACGTGCAGATACAGTTGCCAATCTACTTACTATTAATGGAAGACCATATACAAAAGGTTGTTCTTACGATAAAGCTATTGTACCAAACAACTCAGCAAGAAACAGAGCACTCAACAGACGTGTAGAGGTCTATCTCTATCCAAACCAAAGTAATATGACTGACCCTTGTCGTTAATTATTTGAGATTGCTAAGCTCACGCTTAGCTTGCTCTGCACTTATTTTTCCTGAAAAAAACTTATTTTCAATGCTATTAATTGTCTTGGTTAGTTTATCTTGAAGTATTTTTCCTCTAATTCTATCATTAACAAAATTTTTCATTTCAGAAAAATTAGGAAAAATTTCTAAAAACTCTTCTTTTAACATAGATTTATTCCATGCTTCTAACTGTGTTTTAGCATCTGCTCCTGTAAGGTCTAATATATCCTGTCCGATACTATCAACTGTTTTATATTGATCAAACTTACGTTCTTGATTATAGTCATCATTTCTATACGCTTCATCTTCTGCTTGAATATCACCTACAAAACTCGTCACAAAATAGAGAAACCCTAGACCTATGGCAATAAATATCATTAAACTTTTGTCCATAATAAATCCTATTTTTTATTTTTATTAAAGAAGTATACTATAAATCTATAGAAATTATTGATGTTCATACCTATGAACATTTTCATTTAGATATTAATCTACTAAATCTTATCTACCATTAACTGTAAAGTAACATTCCCTCTAAAATGGTTTTCATTCACCGTATAGATTACATCTACTAGAGAACCTACCTCATACACTTCACGAGTCTTAAACTGTACCCCTGTCATCACTATGCCCTCTTGTCCAAAACTAAAGCGTAAATGTTCACCTTCTTTACCCATGGCATCAACTTGTAAAATTTCTACATTTTTAGAAATAAATTTCGGTATAGGATTACCCTGCCCGTAGGGTTCGTACTTTTTTACTAGTTTTGTAAGCTCAAAAGAGATGTCTGAAAAATGTAATTCTCCTACTATCTCTCTGTCTAATGTTTCTTTTTTGTAGTTACTTATCTTGTAATTTTTATTTATTTGAACTTTAAAGGCTTCTAAGCTCTTTTTTTTCATACTAAGCCCGATAGCTGCTTGATGTCCTCCAAACTTCTCTAAATGGCTTCTACAGCCATCTGTGATGGCAAAAAGGTCACAGTCTCCAAAGCTTCTACCAGATCCTTTGAGCGTTCCTTCCCCATTGTCACTTAACACAATGCATGGTTTTTCATACTGTCTAGCCACACGAGCAGCTACTATCCCTACCACACCCTCATGCCAATCTTCAGCATGAACAACAATGACATCATCTTTAAGGTTTACTTGTAACATAGCTTTTTCTGTGATGTCTTGTTCGGTAGCTTTACGTAATGCATTAAAGTCTTTAAGTCTTTCAAGTCTTACTCTGGCATCATAGATGTTTGTTGAACTCAAAAAATCTACAGCATGTAAAGCATCATCCATACGTCCAGCACTGTTAAGCAGTGGTGCCAAAAAGAAGCCTATATCTTCTGCTCCTAATGTCTCTTTTTGACTCTGTTCCAAAAAGGCTCTTATTGCAGGCTTAGTACTTTTGTTAAGTGTTTTTATACCCGCTTCTACCATCACCCTGTTAATATGCTGAAGGGGCATCATATCTGCGATAATGGCAATGGCTACTAGTTCCATGTAGGACATCATGTTTATCTTAATATCTAGTGCATTTTTAAGTGAAGCTATGAGATACCAAGCTATTTGAGCACCACATACATCGGAGTAAGGAAAAGTACATGCTTCTTGTTTTTGGTCTATTATGGCATAACATTCAGGTACTTCAGGAGCTAATAAATGATGATCTGTAATGATGAGTTCTATACCCTCTTCTTTACAAAGTTTCGCTGCATATACAGCAGAAATACCATTATCCACAGTGATAGCTAAATCTGTACCAAGTATGCGAGGTATGATGTTAGCCGAAAGTCCATAACCATCTTTAAATCTATTAGGAATTACCCACTCTATGGGGTAGTCTATCTCTTCAAAAAAAAGCTTCATTAATGTTGTAGAGGTTACCCCATCTACATCGTAGTCACCAATAATGGTTATTTTTTCTTTATTGTTAATGGCTTGGACTATACGTTTAGTGGCTTTGTCCATATCTTTAAAAGTTGAAGGATGAGGAAGATTTTTTAAAGAGAGAAAGCCCTCTTTAAAACGATTATGAAGTAAGTTGTCTAACGCTTTTAGCGTTAATTTTTTATACATTATGCTTCTGTATTTTTGTTTTTTTGTTTTTGTGCAGCATTAACAAATGCCAATATTGCAGGGTTTGCATTTTGAAGTCTAGATGTAAATTCTGGATGAAACTGAACACCTAAAAACCAAGGATGGTCTTTTACCTCTACAGCTTCTATAAGTCCATGAGATTCACCTGTAATTTCCATACCTTTGGCTTCAAAATCTGCTCTATATTTAGGGTTTGCTTCATAACGGTGTCTGTGTCGTTCAAAAATCATAGGAGCATCATAAGCATTACGTAAATTTGAACCTTCAAGTGTTTCACATTCATACTCACCAAGTCTCAATGTTCCACCCATAGCGGTAGTAGATGTTCGTATCTGTTTTGCTCCAGCAGCATCTATAAATTCATCAATAAGATAAATAATAGGTGCAGAGGTTTCTTTATTAAATTCTACAGAGTTGGCATCTTCTAAACCTAATACATTTCTAGCAAATTCAACCATAGAAAGTTGCATTCCAAGACAAATACCTAAAAATGGTACTCTGTTTTCTCTAGCATATTGAATAGCAGAAATTTTACCTTCTATACCACGTTCACCAAAACCACCAGCTACAAGTACACCATCACAGTCATTAAGGTATTTTTCTGCCCCATCATCTTCTATCTTTTCAGAATCAACCCATTTAATGTTTACACGTGTATCTAAATGTGCACCACAATGTATAAGGGCTTCTGTAAGTGATTTATATGACTCTTTTAAATCCAAATATTTACCTACAAATGCTATTTTCATTTCATTATTTGGCACAAGAATTCTATTTACTAATAAACTCCATTCATCCATTTTAGGTTCACAGTTTTCTAATTCTAATTGTTTACAAATAGGAGCTAATATATCTTGTGCTAAAAAATTTAAAGGTACTTTATAGATAGTTGCTGCATCTTCAGCAACTATGACAGAATCTTCTTCAATATCACAAGAAAATGCTATTTTTCGTTTAATCTCTGTACTTACAGGTACTTCTGCACGAAGAACCAACATATGTGGTGCAATACCTATACGTCTAAGTTCTTGAACTGAATGCTGCGTTGGTTTTGTTTTAAGTTCACCAGCAGCTTTGATGTAAGGTAAGAGTGTTACATGAATATTCATAACAAATGAACGACCTAATTCATGTTTAATTTGTCTAATGGTTTCTAAAAAAGGTAATCCTTCTATATCTCCAGTTGTTCCACCAAGTTCAACGATAAGAATATCTTTCCCTTCACCTGCACGAAAGATACGCTCTTTAATTTCATTTACAATATGAGGTACTACTTGAATCGTTTTACCAAGATATTTACCTTTACGCTCATTTTCTATAACTGTTTTATAAACAAGACCTGTAGTAAAATTGTTATTTTGAGTGAGGGAAGTATCAAGAAATCTTTCATAATGTCCTAAATCAAGATCTGTTTCAGCACCATCTTTAGTTACAAAAACTTCGCCATGTTCTAAAGGGGACATCGTCCCAGGATCGACATTAATATATGGATCTAACTTAAGAACACCTACGCGTTGTCCTGTATGTTTTAATAATGTCCCTATAGATGCTGCTGTGATACCTTTACCTAATGAAGAAAGTACTCCACCTGTAACAAAAATATATTTTGTTGAATTTTCACTCATGTAACGTTTTTCCTTTGATTATGCAACTATAGGCATAATAATTGTAATAAAATTATCGTCTTTAACGATAAATGGTAGAGAGGGTTCATTAAATTCTATAGTAAATTCATTTTTATTTGTTTGAGATATAAAATCTAATATATATTTAGAATTAAAAGAGAGTTCAAATTTATCATTAAGTCCAGTATTTATTTCAAGTTCTGTTTTTGCTTCAACATTATCGGCTGAAAGAGAATTAAAAATAATAGCATCAGATAAAAGTGTCATTTTTATCTCTTGAGAAATAGTTGTAATCATTTTAATAGAATCTATCATCTCTTTTTTTGGTAAAACTATTTGATGTTTAGTTGTTGTAGGAATAATACGTTGATAATCTGGAAATTTACCATTAATAAGTCTTGTATAGAAAAAATAATTATTATTTGAAATAATAAGATTTGTTTCATCAAAAAATATATCTATTTGATCTAAAAACAGTTTTTGTATTTCTAAAATTGCTTTTTTAGGAACAATTAAAGAAAGTTCTTCACTATTTTCACCTTCAATTGTAGCTATGGCTAATCTTCTTGTATCTGTACCTACTAAATCTGTTGAATTATTTTTAATATTGATAAGAGCACCATTAAGTTCAAACTTTGGATTATTTGTATCTATTGCAGGAGATATTTTTTTAAGATTTTGAATAAGATTTAATGAATCAAGTGAAATTTGAGGTTTATTTTCTATAGATGGAAAATTTGGATAAGTAGTTGGATCAAATGTAGGAAGTTTAAATTTAGAATGTTTTTGTTTAATAATAAGCGTATTATCTAACAATTCTAAAATGATTTCATCATCTTTTAAAATACGTATAATATCTAAAAGTTTTTTTCCATTAGCAGTGAATGAACCTTCTGCTTCTATATTTATATTTTCAGTAATAATTTGAAGTCCAATTTCAGAATCTGTAGCTTTAATAATACATTTGCCATTTTGAGTTTGGAAGAGTATATGTGATGTAATTTGACTGGCATCTTTTTTTTCTAAAAAAGGTTGTAGATTTATAAGTATAGATTCTACAATTTGTTTTTGAGCTCTTATCTTCATTGACTTTCCTTATTTTTAATAATAGTAGTAGATAGTAGTAGTGTGACATGAAAATGTGAAAAACTACTCTATTGACTCTGTAACTGTGGTTTGTGATGGTGTTTAACATTACTTAAACATTCACAGATATTCACTTTTAAAATTATATCTTTTTTTTATTCAAGTTTCTATACATCATTTTGTGTATCGGTATGTACTTTATTCGAGAGTTCTTCAAGAAGTACTTTAAAGTTTTCATCATTGTCTATAATTTCATTAATTTTTTTCATGGCATGAGAGATTGCAGTATGATCTTTCATACCAAAATAAACAGCAATTTGTGGCATAGAATTTGGTGTAAGATTTCTAGCCAAATAGATAGCAATTCTTCTAGCATTTACTACATTTTTAGTTCGTTTTTTAGATTTAATATCAGAAGGTTTTATATTTAGCTCTTTTGAGATGATTTTAACGATATCATCAATGGTGACATTTTCTCTTTTCTCTTTGAGTTGATCTTTTATGGCATTTTGTGTAAAATCTAAAGTAATTTCTTGGTTAAGCATAGAAGATAATGCATTAAGTTTTATAATAGTACCTTCTATTTCACGTATATTATCACCCATATGTGTAGCAATATAGTTAATGATTTCGTGGTTTAATGATATACCATCTAATTCACATTTTTTCTGAATAATAGCTATTTTAGTTTCTAACCCAGGAGGTTGTATATCTGCCATAAGCCCCCACTCAAAACGGGTTTTGAGTCGGTCTACAAGTCCTGCTATTTTATTAGGTGCACGATCAGCAGTAATAACGATTTGTTTATTGTTATTGTGCAGTTCATTAAAAGTATGAAAAAACTCTTCTTGGGTCTGCTCTTTACGAGATAAAAATTGTATATCATCTATAAGAAGTAAATCACATTCTCTAAATTTATCTCTAAACCTATCCATGGTTTGAGAACGAAGATGTGAAGTAAAAGAGTTCATAAATTGTTCAAGTGTAGTATAGATAACGGTTTTACCTAAATCAATATGGTAATTACCAATGGCTTGAAGTAAGTGTGTTTTTCCTAGCCCTACGCCACCATAGATAAAAAGTGGATTGTATTGTTTGCCTGGTTTTTCAGCAACAGATTTTGCTGTGGTATAAGCAAATTGATTGGAATCACCCACAATAAAACTTTCAAAAGTAAGAGAGGGGTTTAAATAAGTACTTTTTGACGTATTTTTTTCATTACTTTGTGTAACAGTAGGTGTAGAGGTTTTTTTAGTGATTTTTCCGACAGTAATTTTCACTTCAGGTTTCACTTCATTATGTAGCTCAAAAAGATGTATAATCTTATCGGTATATTTACTTTTTATCCATTTAGCAATAATCATATTTGGTGCAGAAAAATAGACAATATTAGAACGTGAATGTTTTGTATCATACACAAGTTTTTTTATATAACGTTCATAGTCTATTTCAGAAATCTCTTTTTTAAGTTCAAAAAGTACTTTTTGTCCGATATTCATGTTTCATTATCCTCTTTATTTCACATTAATATTTAGTTTAAAAACTTAATGTG
>JAMONG010000043.1 GCA_027066595.1 Sulfurovum sp. | reverse complement strand
GAAATGCTTTAAGTCTATGTGGGTTTTTTTGTGCAAATCTTTTAACAGCTTTTGCTGCTCTTCTATCTGAGTTACCTTCTCTAAGTACTGGGTTAACTGCAGAACCAAGACATGTGCTGTATTTAGCTTGAATTGCTTCTTCTTCAGCGTTTGCTGGATTTTCAGGGTAGTTAGGGATATCATATCCTTGACCTTGAAGCTCTGCAATACAATCTTTTAACTGACCAACTGAAGCTGAGATGTTTGGAAGTTTAATGATGTTTCCATCTGGTTGAAGTACTACTTCACCTAATTTAGAAAGTTCATCTTCTGCTAAACCCATAGAAGCAAGAACACGTCCTGCCAATGAGATATCACTCTCTACAACTTCAACACCTGCTGCTTGAGTAAATGCATTTACGATTGGGAGTAATGAATACGTAGCTAATGCTGGTGCTTCATCGATTTTTGACCATATGATCTTTGGTAGGTTTGACATTTTTCTTCCTTGAAAATTAATATTTAGTAAAAAGATAATAGCACTATTTTTGTATAAGAGTATTGAAACTTGATGTTGTCAAATCTTATATTATTTATTTGTTTCTATACTACACATTATAAAAGCAATATTACTCTATTTATTGTAAAAATTTTATATAATTCCAGCTACAACCCCTCTATTATCATTTTATCATTTCAAAGTCCCAATATACGTACCATACAGTTTTATCTACTCTTTAAGTGAGAGTTAATAGTGAGGTAATAGTCCTGCATTATAATGTGACTGTGCGAATATATCGTCACAACGATTATAGCTTTAGAAGCTTTTTAAAAGGAAAAGAATGAAGACCATTATGATACCCATTGTAACAATACTACTGGGAACACTTACCATTCAAGCAAGCACTTTAGAAGTAAACAATGCGTTTACCGTAACCCAAATTGCACTTGATGCTGCAGCAGAAAATGCAACAGAACTACAGCAAGCCTTGATAGAAATAGAAGAAGATGAAAACAGTACAAATAAAGGAGGTGATGCTAAATAAAAATAATAACTTCATAACACATAATATATATAGTAAATTTTAAGAGGCACTTCCTTCACTTTCATAGGTGTTTCACATTATATTTAGGCTTAGTCTCCAAAATTAACACCTACATGCCTCTTAAAATACATATCTCCTCTCTTCCCCACTCCAATAGAGAGGAGCTTTTAACAAATATACTCAGCAGGAAACCCCACAGGAATAGGCATATGTAACTTCACAAAAACATCTCCTTTTTCATGCTTACACAATTCATAAGGGACATAAAGATACCTTGCTCCAATTTTTTTATCACGTTGACTTTTTTCTTCTAAGTGTACACGAATACCACTAGAAACATCTTCTACAAATTTATCGGGGATAATAGTATCTACCACCATGACCAAAACATCAATATCAGATGCTCCGATACGTTCTTTTAACACTTCTTCAAGTGCTTCATAACTCTGCGTAGAATCTTTTATCTCGTTTTGATACTCTTCTATTTCACCTGTATCAGTAAGTAACAGCATGAAGGGTTGAAACTGTTTTGTTTGGGCTAGAGAATCTTGTGCTTTATAGACTGCTTTTTCGAGAAGCTGTAGTGCTTTCTCATCATCTTGGTTTGACATAACTATCCATTAATTAGATTTTAGTTATCGTAACATAGATAAGATTGTAAGAAAATAAAAAGTGTGAAGAAGTCACATGGAAAAATCATCGGATAAAAAGCCTCACACAAGCGTGTAAGACTTAATGAATAAGAAAAGACTACTCGTCGCCTGCTGCAGCTTTTTCCATCATTGTGTACATACCTGTTCTTACTTCACTTCCAAGTTCCATCATTTCCTTAGAAAGTGTATACCCACCACTCAATAAAAGCTCCATACTCATAGTATAAATATAAATATCGCCATTTGGCTCTTCAATGATACCAATACGACATGGCATAAAGGCGATGAATTCTCTAGAATAATTTAAAAATGTGTCTGCAATGGTAGGTGAACAATATGAACGAATATGTGTGTATAAACCATTTTTTCTTGGCATCGTTTTATGGTCAACCATAGCTAAACCATATTCTTCACCCACCTCATCCATAATGTCAAGTGCATTTTCAATTGCTTCTTCTTTTGTCATACCTTCAGGTATAACCATTTTAACTTTACGTACCATACCTTTTGCTGGATCACCAGTAGTAAGTACTTTGTCAAACATTTTCATATACTCTGGTAATGCTTGAGAATCAAGCTTGGCTATGTTCGGTCCTACTGTTACTGCACCTATTACCATAGCAAGTACGACAATCGCACCTACAAATGTAAATATACCTTTTATAAATTTCATTGTTAATCCCTATAGTGTTAATTTAGTGGGTAGTATTATAGGGTCATAAATTAAATATAAGATTAATTGATGGTATTATAAGTGTAAATGATATACTTAAGACTCTACAGCTAAACTCTCTTCTAAAAATACCCCTATCTCTTTAGCCTCTTCAAGTATCATCTCACTCACTTTCCATTTACTCTCTATAATCACATCGGCTAATTTTGACTTGATGTGTAACTCTAATGGACGTTTCCCTGGGTGACGTTCTACCAAGCACATGAGTTCTTCTACAGTCTTTGCATCTGGCATAAGATTTACTTTAAGTATCAGTGGTGGTTGCTCAGGTTCAGGGACATGTTTCACCTCTTTTTCTACTTTTACTTTGGCTTTTTTTGCATCTTTAATGTTAGAAATCTTAAGTATGTTCATTCGTGTAAAGTCACCATCTTTGGTAATCTTCACTTTAAAGGCTATAGGTTTAGTAAGGTCAAAATCCTCATCAAGTTCTTTCAGACGGTTTTCAAAAAGCATCAACTCTATGTTCCCATGTAAGTCCATAATGTTTGCAATACCAAATTTGTTACCTTTTTTCGATATTTTTTCCGTAATATTTTCTATCTTACCTATGAACATGGCTTGGGAACCATCTGCTAAATCATCTATCTCTGAGCTGAGTGTATAGCTTATACCATCGAGTTGTTCACGGTATTTATCTAGTGGATGACCAGAGACATAAAATCCTAAAGACTCTTTTTCCATTTCCAAGATTTCCATAGGTTCAAACTCTTCCATATCTGTAAGTTCCAATGATATGGTCGTCATATTATCATCTTCTCCCCAAGGAAGTGAATTAGCAACTTTCTTTTTTGCATCAGCAGACCTCTTTGCTGCTTCAATAATATCTTCTATCTGAGAAAGCATTGCTTTACGGCTATACCCAAAGCTATCAAAAGCTCCTGCTTTTGTTAGTGTTTCTATCACTCTTTTGTTAACCTTACTAGAATCAATACGAGAAACGAAATCAGAAATATCTTTAAACTCACCATCAGCTCTAGCTTCAAGCATAGTATTGATAGCAATATCCCCTGCACCTTTAAGCGCACCCATACCAAACATAACCACTTCGTCACCATCGATATTACGTGCTTCAAATACAAGCCCTGATTTATTGATGTCAGGTGGGAGAAGTTTCATACCCATCTTTTTTACTTCATCTACATACTTGACTACTTTATCGGTGTTGTTTTTTTCTAGAGTCAAGATGGCAGCCATGAACTCTGTAGGGTAGTAGTGTTTTAAGTAAGAAGTATAAAAGGTTATC
>JAMONG010000042.1 GCA_027066595.1 Sulfurovum sp. | reverse complement strand
CTTAATCTCAGACCAAAACTATTGGTCAAATATAATCCATATATGGCTTGTTTTATCGCATTCAGTGTCACAGTGACTCCTCAAAAAGTAGTAGAAGTATAACTAAAAGAGCGTTAAAGCTAAAAACCATAAAAATATGTCAATTTGCAATATTTTCACTCCTATCTAAAAAATTAGTTTACAATACACCTAATCAGATATTAGGAGTAACATCATGGCAAAGAAAAAAACGCTCTTTGAGTGTCAATCATGTGGGTTTCAGAGTCCACGTTGGATGGGTAAATGTACCTCTTGTAATGAGTGGGAAAGTATGTTAGAACTTAGTTCTGAACAGATTAAATTTCTTAAAGAAAGCTCTTCCTCTAGTAGTACACACTCACCCCTTTCAAAAGCAAAACCCATTACCCAAATAGAAGAAGACAACATCACACGTTTTACCTCTGGCAGTACTGAACTTGACCTTGTACTTGGTGGAGGCATCGTACCTGGGTCCTTGACACTCATAGGAGGTAGCCCAGGAGTGGGTAAATCTACCCTGCTTCTCAAAATCGCGGGTAACCTTGCTAGGGCTTCTAAAAAAGTACTCTATGTCTCAGGAGAAGAGTCAGCAGGGCAGATAAAACTGCGTGCCAACAGACTAGATGCGAACCATGACAACCTCTATCTACTCCCAGAGATAAATCTCTCTTCAGTCATCGCTGAAATAGGCAATCAAAACTATGAACTCATCGTCATAGACTCCATTCAAACCCTCTACTCTGAAGAGACACCCTCTGCACCAGGATCTGTCACACAGGTGCGTACCATTACTTTTGATTTGATGCGTATTGCAAAGTCTTTACATATACCTATCTTTATCATAGGACACATCACTAAAGATGGTTCTATCGCAGGACCTAGAGTGCTCGAACACATGGTAGATACCGTGCTTTATTTTGAAGGAGATACCAACTCTGACTTACGCCTTTTACGTGGCTTTAAAAACCGTTTTGGTGCGACCAATGAAGTAGGTATCTTTGAGATGAACAAAGAGGGACTTAATGATGCCAAGTCTATGGCAGGTAAATTTTTTAATAAAGAAAAACTCCAGTCAGGCTCTGCACTTACTGTCATCATGGAGGGGAGCCGTCCTATCATCATAGAGGTACAAGCCCTTGTCTCTGAGTCTTACGGTCATGCAAAAAGAAGCTCCACAGGCTTTGACAACAACCGTTTAGGTATGTTACTAGCCCTCCTAGAGAAAAAGTTAGACCTACCACTAGGTACCTATGATGTCTTTATCAACATCTCAGGAGGTATCAAAATAAATGACCCCTCAGCTGACCTTGCCATCATCGCAGCCATTCTTAGTAGTTACAGAAACCGTGAACTAAGCTCTGAAAGTCTCTTTTTAGGAGAGGTAAGCCTCACAGGTGAGATACGTGAAGTCTCTGCCCTCTCACAACGTCTAAAAGAGATAGAAACACAAGGCTTTTTAAAAGCTGTCATTCCCAACAAGCCTATAGAAAAAACACCTATCAAATGTTTTATAGCTGATGAAGTCTCGAAAGTAGTTGAATGGATGTAATTAACCTATGTTTTGATACACTATAGCTATGAAAATTGGAACAGATATTATACAGATAGACCGTATTCGTAAACTACTTGAAAAATATGAAGAGAACTTTAAAAAACGTTTTCTCTGTGAGAGTGAGATAAGCTCTTTAAAAAAAGTAGAAAGCATTGCAGGATATTGGGCTGCTAAAGAAGCCATATCTAAAGCTTTAGGGTGTGGCATAGGGGGGAAACTCTCATTTCATGACATTATCATCATAAAAGACAGCCTTGGAGCACCTTCGTTTACGCTAAGTACAGAAGCACAAAACATACATCAAGTAAAAAATTCATCACTCTCCATCAGCCATGATGGTGGATTTGCCATCGCAGTAGTCGTCATTGAAAATCAATAATATAGGAAGAAAAATGAAATTAACCCTTACACTTATCATTACATTAGGTTTTATCGTTGGATGTGGTACAAGAGGAAGTAATGCTCGTATTATAGAGAAAAAACCACAACAAGTGGTGCAAGAGAAAACAACACATACCGTCAAACAAAGTAAACTCCCTCCCGCACCCAAAAGACATCATAAACCTAAAAAAGTAGAAGACACAAACTACAGTGATACCTACATGTACCCTGAAGATGGAGCTGCCGCAAAAAAAGACCCTGTACTAAAAACAGAAATACCTAAGACAACCGTAACTGTCATGAATAAAGAAGAGTGTATCTCCATGATTGGTCAAGAAAAATTTGACAAATATACCGCTATGTTTGGCTCTGAGACTGCTTCACTGAAAAGGTGTACGATGCTAAAAGCTATGAAAAAATAGTATGTTCTATTTTTTCAAATGAATTAACTTAAACCTATCACCCATCATCGTAGGTGCGATGAGTGTTTTAATCTTATCTGCTTCAGAAGCATAACGAGCAGGTGTTGTCTGTTTTGAAAACTGTTCTAAAATATCTATAAGCCCAAAACGTATAAGTGCTCGTGCCTGTGTCTCATATGCCTCTTCGCTAAACCCTGCTTCTTTAAATGCTTCACTCACATGTGCAAAATTTACATCATAGGTAATATCATCTTTTTGAAATGCATCTGAAAGATTTAACGCTTCATCAAACAGAGGGAAAACTTCATGTTTTCTATAGACACGTATAGAAAAATCATTACGTACATACTTTTCACCATAGTCAAAAGTGACAAAGTCACATTTTTGAATGCCAGATGCCATATGTTTTGCAAAGCTCTCATACCCTACAGCTATCTCTCCTTGAGTGAGATGGTGTCTCTTTGCCCATACCAATGTGTCATCACTAGCCTCTTCCCATTCTATGTTATCATCTTTCACAAGAGCTATTTTTTCATCTTTTAACAAGTCGCAAGGAAATGCATCAAATATCTCATTGGCTACTACAAAAGCATAGTCTACTTCAACCTCTTCTATGTCATTAAAGTGAGTGATTTGTATATCATCTCCAAAACGCTCTTTGATATAAGCTAACTGTGCTTGACGTACCTCAGGCTGACGCTCTACGATACCAAACTTCAATGTTTGTACTAAAGTTGGGTCACACGTATAAAGCCACTGTATCATGTCACAAATCAAATACCCTTGATGTGCCCCTATCTCTATGAGCCATCCATTTTTATCTGCTTTTTTTTCTTTAAGTAGCATATAAAAATGGTTAGCAATACTCGCACCAAAAAAACTACTTGTACTAACTGCCGTGTAAAAGTCTCCACCTTTTCCAATGGTTTTAAAGCTTTTATAGTATCCCTCATCCCCATAGAGCCACGCATTCATGTATTGACTAAAGTACATTTTCCATCCGTACATAAAGTTTAAGCAGACGTATTTGCTTATCAATCTTGTATATTTTTTGGTCAAGTTTACGTATCTGTAGTGAATTATGCATTATCTCTGTGTCAAGAGATGTTTTTTCACCTGCATCTGCAAGGTTTTTTGTGACCTTGAAAAGATTTTGATAAATCTTTTCATCTTTTTTAGCTAAAGCTATTTTTTTATCTAAAATTTCTAAGCTATTATCTATCCACTGGTACTCTTCTTTGACTGTCTCTTGTCTATCTAATACTTGTACAGTAGCTCTAAGCTTTTC
>JAMONG010000041.1 GCA_027066595.1 Sulfurovum sp. | reverse complement strand
ACTTTTACTACCAGGTTTAATCGCTTCAGATTGACCTTCTTTGCAAAGTGGACAATCTTTAGGAGCATACATCTCAAAAGTAAAATCATCAAGTGCAAAGAGTGGAGTGTTCTTTGGGAGAGCACACTCAGGTTTAGCTGTGTCATTTCCCTCTATTCGCTTACAAAACCCTCTATTTGCGAGTGAGGCAAAAGCAACTACTTCACCGCCTAAGGCTTCTATGGCTTTTGCCGCTTTAAGGGCAGAACCACCAGTGGTAATGATGTCTTCACAAATGATGATTTTCTCACCTTGTGCTATTTCAAAGCCACGACGTAACTCCATACCACCCTCTTTTTTCTCAACAAAGATAGAACGTACATCTAAAGAACGTGCAAGCTCATAACCTGCAAGTACACCACCAAGTGCAGGGGCACATACTGTATCTACTTCAATGCCTGAGTTTCTTATCATCTTGGCAAGGGCATCAGTAAGGAGTGCAGCTTTTTTAGGGTACTCTAGTACCTTAGCACTTTGTAGGTATCTACTAGAGTGGTTGCCACTTGCTAGCAAAAAATGTCCATCTAAAAGGGCATTAGCATCTTTATAAACTTGTTCAACATTCATCATTTAGACCTTAAGGATATCCGCTTCTTTCGTTTTAAAAGTTTCATCTACTTTTGCAACAAAATCATCTGTAATTTTTTGTATTTGATCTTGTGCTTTTTTAGACTCATCTTCACTTAGCTCTTTGTCTTTTTCGAGTTTTTTAACTTTGTCATTGCTATCTTTTCTTACATTTCTGATAGAAACTTTGGCATGTTCAACCATTCCTTTGGCTTGTTTTACAATTTCAACTCTTTGATCAGATGTCATCGGTGGGAAAAAAAGTTTAATGAAGTCACCATCATTGTTAGGGTTAACACCAATATTTGCTTCTTGAATCGCTTTTTCAATGACAGGAAGAAGTGTTTTCTCCCAAGGAGTGATACTAATCGTAGTAGCATCTGTCGCAATGACATTTCCTACTTGAGTCAATGCAGTGAGTGTTCCATAGTAGTCTACTTTAATGTTATCAACTATACCTGTAGTTACTTTTCCTGTTCGAAGTGTTGAAAAGTCTCTCTTCAATGCTTCAATACTTTTTTCCATATTTGTAGTGGTCTGTTCTAAAATGTCGTTTACCATAACGTTCTCCTAGGGGTTTAATAGGCAGATTTTACCCTTTTTTACCTTGTGTATGTTTGAGTGAGTGTTATGATAGAAGAAGGTTAAAGGAGTAAAGACTCCTTTATGCTAACTAGTTAGCTGATGGTGCAGCAGGTGCTGTGGGTGTAGTACTTTGTGTTGTTGTTGGTACGGATGGAACGGCTGCATTGTTCGCAGGTACTAAACTATCTGTTACCGAAGCTGAGTTTGACTCGGTATATAAGTACCCTAAAACCAATGTATTTACAATAAATGCAAATGCAAGTGTGAATGTTGCTTTTGCTAGAAACCCTGTAGGTCCTTTTGCTCCAAATACAGACTCGTTACTTCCACTGTATGCGCCAAGACCAATGCTTGAGCTTTTTTGTAGAAGTACGGAAATAGTAATAGCAATTGCAAGTACAATTTGTACGATTAAAAGTGTTGATGTCATCTATGCCTCTTTTACTTTTGAGTAACCCAAACGAATATTTGGGTATAATTTTGGCGATTATACCCAAAAAAGTTTGAAACAGTGATGAAGCTAGGAGTAATAGTGCAGACAGAGTCAAAACAAATATCGAGTGTTGTTCAAGAGTTTTCTCGATTTGCACATCAGTATGATACCTATAACATGATACAGGCTAAGGTTGCCACAATTTTGGTGTCTAAACTAGAGGATAAAACCTATAAAAGTGTTATTGATATAGGATGTGGAAGTGGAGAAGTCTATAGGAACTTACAAAGCATGAATATATGGGTTGAGAACTTTATTGTTTTAGATTCGTCAGAACAAATGTTAGCACTTCATCCCAACGGGTCACATGTTAAAAAAATCTGTGTAAATTTTAATGATAAAACCTTTCTTGAGCATCTCCCCCAAAAAAAGTACGATTTATTACTCTCCTCTTCAGCTTTACAATGGAGTACAGACTTAGCATATACTGTGAAGGCACTGTCCTCATTGTCAGATACTTTTTATGGAACAGTATTTACATCAGGAACTTTTAAAACATTACACGACATTGCAAAAGTTAATTCACCCATTTATAGTGCTAAAAAGGTACAAGATGTGGTAAATCAGTCTTATGGGAATGTAAAATTTGAGATACACCAGTATAGATTAGAGTTTGAATCGACGAGAGCAATGTTTAGATATATCAAGCAAAGTGGTGTGAGTAGCGGAGAGAGAAAACTAAGTTATAAGCAAACAAAGAAACTCATGGAGACCTATCCATTAAATTATCTTGAGTTTGAAGTACTGTTTATAGAAGCAAAAAAGTAAAGTACAGTACCTAAGTATTGTACTTTACAGTTAAGGATTAAGATAACTGATTAGTCATCTCCTCCAAATATTCCAAGTAGTTGAAGTAATGCGGTAAACATATTCAAGAAGTCAAGGTAAAGAGAGACAGCAGCATCTACAGGTGAATCATAAGCACCATTTGCAATGTTTTGTGTATCATAAATCGTAAAGAACGAAAAGAGTAACAAAATACCTGCCGTGATTATAATATGCATTATTGGACTTTGAAGTAAAAAGTAATTTACCAAAGATGCAATAATGACTACAATCAAAGTAATAAACAAAGGTTTACCCCAGCTAGAGTAATCAGACTTTGAATTAATCGCAAAAAGACTTAATGCTCCAAAAAGCACGGAAGTCATTAAAAATGCATTACCAATAAGTGCACCATTTCCAGCCCCTATAAGTGAAGCTAAAAGAGGTACAAGTGAAACACCTGTTAAAAATGTGAAAATAAATAGCATTGCTAAATTTAAACCAGGTTTCCCTCGAGACATACTAAGTCCAAAGAAAAGTATTAAAAGTTCAGCACCAAAGATAAACCATTTGTATTGCATTACTATTTCTGCATAAGGCATAGTTACATATGCACCTGCAGCAGCAGCAATCATACTTGCCGCTAGAAGTTGGTAGGTTGTCTTCATGAAGCTTACTGATGCACCTTCTTGTACATAGCCAGATTCTGTTGTCGTATAGTCTCTATCATATAAAGCCATAATATTCCTTCATTATTAATATAATTTCAAAGTATAGTGCACACAGATTAATCTAAGGTTAATGATAACACTTATACTTTGTTTCGTTGTTCTTGTAGCTTTTTGTATTCATCTTGTGCTGCTAATGCATCCGATTGGTTGGATTGTATCCGTGATGCTGTAGTATTTTCATTGGAAGGTGAAACTTCTGGTGTGGTGCTACAGGCACAAAAGAGTAACAGTGAAGAGAGGAGAAAAGATAAACGCATAGCATTCCTTATAAATATTTAATTGTAGAAATTATAAGAGGATAGACTTAAATACAAATAATAGTCATAAATTTATATATATAGTGTAAGTAAATAAAAAAAATCAAAGAATTTAAGAATAAACGCAAAAAACCCTTGACAAGAAGAGAGTTCGGTGCTATAATACGCGTCCAACAACACATGGACATCTAGCGAGTTGCTAGGAAGAGTGTTATTGAGTGATCTTTGACAA
>JAMONG010000040.1 GCA_027066595.1 Sulfurovum sp. | reverse complement strand
TCACCCTAGCTACTGCAGAAGCTAAAGCACTCATCTATGATGAGAGTATCGCTAAAACACCTGGGCTTATGTTTGCTTTTATGTGGTACTTCGACAAGCACAGTAACCCCTAAGAATCACAATACCTTTTATTAAGACAGTTATAACTCTCTATACGCCTGTCTCTTAAAAATGGCCAGATATCTCGTACCTCTTTGGTACGATTATGCTCTATGTTTGCATATAAAATAGTTTCATTTTGCTGTTTGGCATGGGCTAACATCTCTCCTTGAGCACCACAGACAAATGAATTGCCCCAAAAATGTGTACCGTTCATAACACCTGAACTGTCTGCTTCAAAGCCTACACGGTTACAAGAGATGACAGGAATGGCATTGGCTATGGCATGGGAACGTTGTATGGTTATCCATGCATCTAGCTGTCTTTGCTTCTCTTCTTCACTGTCTTCGTCAAACCAACCAATGGCAGTAGGGTAGATGAGTATCTCTGCACCTTTAAGGGTCATGATACGAGCAGCCTCTGGATACCATTGATCCCAGCAGATAAGCACGCCTAGTTTACCTAAAGAGGTCTGTATAGGCTCAAACCCTAAATCTCCTGGAGTGAAGTAAAACTTCTCATAAAACCCTGGGTCATCAGGTATGTGCATCTTTCGGTACTTTCCTGCAATGGAGCCATCTTTTTCAAAGACTACGGCTGTGTTATGGTAGAGCCCTGCTGTACGTTTTTCAAACAAAGAGGTGACAAGCACAATGCTATGCTCTTTGGCAACTTTAGCCCAAAAGGCTATATCTTCTTTAAAACTGTTGGCATAGGTAAAAAACTTCGTCTCTTCACTTTGGCAAAAATACTCAGTTTGATGTAACTCTTGAAGTACAATAAGTTGGGCACCATTTTGTGTAGCTTCTTGTATGTTTTTAAGCGTGACTTCTAAAGTTTGCTTTTTGGTCTCATGATATTTTTGTTGTATAAGTGCAGTTTTCACTAAGCCCTCCTAATATACGACTTGCATAGTAGAACAATGCAAACTTCCACCTTGTTCTATCAGTTTTAAACAATTAATGGGGATGATCTCTTTATCTGGAAACAACCCTTTAAATATCTCATGGGCTATTTTATCATGTTTATCACTATAGCTTGGATAGAGCAGAGCATCATTGCAGATGAGAAAATTGGCATAGGTAGCGGGGAGTCTTTCTCCTGCATCATTATAGACAGCATCTGTCATAGGCAGAGGGACCAAAGTATAGGGTTTGCCCTCTTTGGTTCTAAAACTTTGAAGTTGTACTTTCATTTTTTGCAGTGCTTCATAGTGCTCATCTTCTTTGTTGTCACACTTGACATAAACGATTGTCTCTTTGTTGACAAAACGTGCTAAGGTATCGACATGAGAGTCTGTGTCGTCACCTGCTAGATACCCATAGTCTAGCCATAGCACTCTTTTTGTTCCCAGTGTCTCTTTGAGTTTTGTCTCAACTTGGTTTTTGCTAAGCCCTCCATTTCTATTGGGGTTGCAAAGGCAGGCAGTGGTAGTGAGTATCGTACCCTCTCCATCACTTTCTATGGACCCTCCTTCAAGTACAAAGTCTATACTCTCTAAAGGGGTAGTTCCCATGTAGCCTTTTTGGTGTAACGTAACATTGACAGAGTTGTCAAGAGAAGCTTCAAATTTACCACCCCAACCATCAAAAGTAAAGTCAAGCAGTTTTTTCTCTCCCTCTTCTTTGATGGAGATGTATCCGTAGTCACGTATCCAGGTATCATTGGTTGGTATCTCTATAAAGGTCATATTTCGCGTAGAGCAAAACATGGAGGAAATCTTATGTTTATCTTTGCAGATGATATAGACGGCTTCTTTGTAAGCGATGGCTTGGGCGATACGTATAAAAGGAGAGAGTGAAGCTTCAAGCTCTGTAAGATTGTCAGGGTTATGCCAATCAGTCTCTTCATGGGGAAAACTCATCAACACACACTGTTGCTTCTCCCACTCTGCAGGCATGGTTATCATTTCAATCCTTTACGATATAATTCTCCTATGGCATTTATAAAAATAAACAAAGAAAATTTCTATCATAATCTTAACCAAATCACGCTTCAAACAGGCTCTAAAGAGAAGATAGCCATCGTGCTTAAAGACAATGCTTATGGGCATGGTTTGGTACTCATGGCAAAACTTGCTTCAGAGTTTGGCATCAGACATGCAGTGGTACGTAAGACAGCTGAAGCCCAGCAGATAGAGACACTTTTTGAGACGATACTGGTTTTGGGTGATAGCATCATCAAGCATGAAACCTATAGCTATACCATTAACAGTATAGAAGCGATAGACAAAGCACAAAGAGGTGCAAAAGTAGAACTCAAAGTTGACACAGGTATGCACCGAAACGGTATAGGTATCGATGAACTTGAAGAGGCACTTGTACGCATCAAAAAACAGGGCTTGGAACTTGTAGGGCTTATGACACACTATCGCAGTGCAGATGCACTTAGTTCAGAACTCTTTTGGCAACAAAAACAGTTTGAAGCAGTCAAAGAAAAAGTAAAAAAATTTGGGTTTAAAAATATACGTATACACTCACATAACTCAGCAGCTATTTTACGAAGTAAAGGTTTTACAGAAGATTTGGTACGTGTAGGCATAGGAGCATATGGATACAATGAATTACCTCATCCTTTTGATACCCATATGCTTAAGCCAGTTCTTTCACTCCATGCTCAAAAAATCTCAACTAGAGTACTCAAAAAGGGTGAAAGAGTAGGGTATGGAGGTGACTATGTTGCAGCTAAAAACATGACAGTTTCTACCTACGACCTAGGGTATGGCGATGGTTGGCACAGAGGAGATAGTGATACACCTTTTATGACAGCAGAAAAGCTACCTATCATCGGACGAGTCTCTATGGACTTCATCTCATTAGCCACAGATAAAGATGAAATATGTGTCTTTAATGATGCAAAAGACGCAGCTAGACAAGGAGATACTATTTCTTATGAAGTACTCACTGCACTCCATAGCGATATAGAAAGACGTATCGTTTAGTTCAGCATCTGTTGACGTAGTGCTTCTTTTGCTAGTTCATGTTCTGTTTTTTGTTTAGTGATAGGTTTAACTTTTATGGCTTTAATTTCTATGGGGCTATTTATCACTTCTTTTTTTTGTATTTGTTTAACTTTCTGCATTTTAGGAGGGTTGGTGTTTATATAGCCAGCTCTATCTTCTTTCATTTTCCACTCTTGTGTATCTGTTTTAGGTATTATTTCTTCTACTACTGTAGGTGAAGGTTCCACTTCATTTGTGGCATCAGTTATAAGAGAAAAGAGAAGTACGGAAAATACGACGAGAATAGCCGCGATGATAATGTAAAATATGGTTTTAGCAATGAGTTTTTGAGAAGATTTTCTTTTGTGAAGTTTTGCATTACTCTCTATTTGAACTTGATCTTCATTAGAGATTTCTTCTAGTATATCTTTGAGAACAATATCTTTAAAGTATTTTTCATCTTCAGGCTTTTTTATTTTCACAGGATTCTTTGTATGTATTTGGACTTGAAGTAAATTGTATAGTTTGGTTGCTTAAAAGTAGTAATTTGGTGGAGGTGAGGGGAATTGAACCCCTGTCCTAAAATAGCTAGAACTATGACTCTACATGCTTAGTCAGTGTTGTTAATTT
>JAMONG010000039.1 GCA_027066595.1 Sulfurovum sp. | reverse complement strand
TTTTGTATCTCTTTTTCACCTTTAGGTTCTTGCCCTCCAAATTGATTACATGGAAATGCCAGTATCTCTAAACCTTTTGAAGCATACGTTTGATAGAGTTTTTCCAAACCCTCATACTGTGGTGTAAAACCACACTCACTAGCGACGTTCACCACTAAGACAACTTTATCTTTGTATGTTGACATCGAAATCATTTGACCTGTAATATCTTGGGCTTCAAAATCATAAAAATGTTTTTTCATAGGTTCTCCTGCATTGAGTGTAAATGTGAATAAGAGTATGGTTAAGAGTTTGTACATAGAATGTCCTTATAGTTTTAAATGCTACAATCATAGACTTAAAACAGATTTAAAGGTATGCTCTCATGACAGAAAAAACATTCATCAAAGGTAAAGACTGCAGTCTTGAAGAGACGATAGACAGTATGTATCAAAAGTTTGAGCATGTAGGCATAGAGATAGATGAAGTCTCTGTGCTTAACCCTGTGCCTTACGTCTACTCTCAACACATAAGAGATAAAAGCTGTAACCTCATGTTTACCAATGGTAAGGGTGCAAGTGCCAAGGCATGTTTAGCTTCAGCCTTGGGGGAATACTTTGAACGTTTGTCGTGTAATTACTTTTTTGCAGACTACTACTTAGGTGAAAAGTTTGCCACCGATACTTTCGTGCATTATCCTAATGAGCATTGGTTTGCGTATGAGGATGAAGACACTACTATGCCTAAGGGATTACTCTCTACAGAACTATGGGACTACTATGACCCAGAACGTGAACTTCACCCCTCCCAGATAATAGACACAAACGCGGGCATAACAAACAGAGGTATCTGTGCATTACCTTTTACTAGACAAAGTGATGATAAGGAAGTCTATTTCCCAGTGAATATCATAGGAAATATCTATGTCAGTAACGGTATGGCAGCAGGTAATACCAAAAGTGAAGCACGTGTACAAGCACTTAGTGAGATTTATGAACGTTATGCGAAAAACAAGATTATTTCTGAGGGGATTTGTTTGCCTGTTATCCCAAAAGAAGTGATGGCTAGATACCCTCACATTCAAGCTTCCATAAAAAAACTAGAAGAAGAAGGTTTTGCATTAAGAGTATGTGATGCCTCTTTAGGTGGAGTGTACCCTGTGATATCGGTCACACTCATCAACCCGAAAGATGGTTCTGTACTGGCTTCTTTTGGTGGACACCCTTGTTTTGAAGTAGCACTAGAACGTACAGTGACAGAGTTGCTTCAAGGTCGCTCTTTAGATATGTTAGATGACTTTCATGCACCGTCATTTAACCTAGATGAAGTAGCAGACCCACACAACCTAGAAGCACACTTTATTAACTCAACAGGGCTTATATCTTATATGTTTTTTAAAGATAAAAGTGACTACAACTTTGTAGACTGGAATTTTGATGCAGACACCAAAAGTGAATTAGAAGAGATGACTAAGATATCACATACCCAAGGATTTGAAATCTATATTACCGACTATGGACATCTAGGTGTGTATGCATGTCGTATACTCATTCCTGGTATGTCAGACATTTACCCTGTAGAAGATTTACTGTGGAATAATAATAATGAAGGTGCATTTTTTCGTGAAGCCATCTTATCACTCGACAAGTTAAGCGATGAAGAGCTTCAAGAGGTTTTAGAAAACCTTGATGAGGGTGAACACAGTGACATGTTAAAAGTAGCAGAGTTCATAGGAGTTGTTCCCGATGCAGGGACACCATGGGCTAGCTTACAAGTGGGAGAACTTAAAGCCATACTTTATTTAGCACTAGGAGAGTACGAAGAAGCACAAACATGGGTAACATGGTGCATGCATATGGCAGTTCTAGAAGAGAGCCGTGCTAATCTTTATAGATGTTTAGACGCTTTAGTGACCATAAAACGAGAAGATAAAAGTTTAGATGACTATAAACATAGTTTGGTGCAAATGTATTCTAGTGAGTGTATGGATATTTGTTTAGATATTATGCATAAAAACGTGAAATTTTATGGGTTACATTTTCCAGGGTTAAGTCTTGACGGATTTAAAAAACATCAGACATTACTTGATGGGTATGCTAAAGTGCATAAAGCAAAAGATTTATAAAGCGGTTCAATATTTTAAAGTAAAATTAAATTTGAAATAGGATTGTATCATACCTCGTTGATTGAGGCTTTGTTGAGAACGATAACTATTTTGGTTTTGATTGTAGGCATAGTCTACAGAAATCTCAATATTGGCTGCATCAAAAGCTTTATCTAGGTAAGTATTCATCTCACCTATGGGATTGAGTATCACCCGTCCTACTCCACCCAAGAGATAAGAGTCATAAATCTTTCCCTCATTTTGCATAAGTTGCGTGTAGAGGTGGTTTGTATATTCTCCCAAAAGTGAACCTAACACAGGTGTAATAATGAGATCTTGCACAGAGGGTACTTCTGCAAAGGCTTCCCAACCATACTCCCAATAAAAGGTAGACATAAGTGTGGTAAGTATGGTTGACTCCTGCCAAGTAAGTCCAGACTGTCTTCCCCACACATAAAAGTATGCACCTGCTACGGAGTGACCTATATAGTTTATCTGCCAAGTATCGTTATCCCACACAGGACCTTTAGCTACATTGTCCGCATGTTTTTGTAGTAAGTCTTGAGCATTTGTAAATGTTTTATCTTCGCTACTCCATTGACTGATACTCTCTGGTAGTAAGGCTATCACCCCAATAGTTGCCACCGCAAATACTTGCATATAGGCTAGCTCTGTAACTAGTTTTTCATAGCGTGTGTCTATAGTATGTATGGGGAGTGTGTTATATGAAGAGTCATCTATCAAACTATTTTTATCTTTGTATCCATTAAAAGTATATGAAAATTTATCTATATTTTTATAATAATTTTTTTCTAAAATATACTTTTCTGATGAAGCCAAAAGCATAGAGTCTACAAAGAGTATGATAATCATAAGACGTACAAAATAGATGATAAGAAGTTGTATATTGACAGATACTTTATTATGATTTTTCATTTTAATCAAAGTCCTTTCATCACTACTTCATACAAATACTCTACCTCGTAATCTTCTAAAAACACCGTTTTCTTACTCTCAAAAAAGTCTAATACCTTTTTAGTGGGCATAGAGGGGCTATAGATGCAGCTTGGGTGTGCAGGTCTAAAGGCTTGCATGAGTGCGATGTCATCTTCTATACGTTGTTCACAGATAAAACAGTTCTCTTCGGGGTAAAGCCTACCCTCATAGTCTAGTAGGCTAATGTAGCTTTCACAGACAATGCGTTTTGGGTTTTGTTTGTCCCAGCGTTTTGCTGCTGTGAGTAGTAAGTCATAGTAAAAAGACTCTAACTCTTCGGCATCTTTGAGATGGGGTTCAAACTTTTTGATAAAGTTATGCCACATCAGGAGTTTGTTTTTATCGTAAAGCCATGGAAAGCCCATGTGAGAGAGTGAACGCAGACGAGGTAAGAAGCTAGAGCCTTCACCCTCAACTTCAAAATCAACGAGATTTCCCAGTTGTAAAATGGAATGCCTCGCTCCAAAAAAACGGTAGTAGGTTCTTACTTCAGTCGCAGTCAAAACAAGGGCAATAGAGTCTTCATTTTTTGCTTTTCTAACTGAGAGTATAAATCCTTTGATAGTGACCCCTTTTATTTTTATTAATTATAGTCAAAAG
>JAMONG010000038.1 GCA_027066595.1 Sulfurovum sp. | reverse complement strand
TTGAAGAAGATTTAGAGACCCTTACGCAAGAGATAGAGACAGAGTTTTACATTGTTCATCCTTTAGGCGATTAGAGTATAAAACCCAAGTATTTTTAAATCATGAGGGAGACTATTTTCGCACACGTCTTACCCACTCGCTAGAAGTCTCGCAAATAGCACGTACCCTTTCACGTATGTTAGAACTTAACGAAACGTTAGCAGAAGTGATCGCCCTTTCACATGACTTAGGGCACACACCTTTTGGGCACGTAGGAGGAGATGAACTAGACAAACTTTTGCGTGAAGATGGCAGACCTTTAGGTTTTGAACATAACTTTCAGTCTTTTAGAGTGCTCACAAAGTTAGAAAAACGCTACAAAAATTTTGATGGACTCAACCTTACTTTTGCGACACTAGAAGGGGTGATGAAACATTCATATCCTTATAAAAAACCCTTTTTAGAAGACTTAGACCCACGTTTTGACCTAGAAAAGCACCCTAGCCTAGAAGCTATGGTAGTAGACCATGCAGATGAGATAGCCTACACTTCTCACGATATCGACGATGGAATCAAGTATGGGCTGATTACTTTTGAAGATTTACTGCAAGACCCACTTTGCCTAAGAGTAGACGAGATGGTACAAAATGAGGGCATTCAAAGAAGTGAAAAACTTTACCGTCACCGTTTTGTGGCAGGGCTTATTAAGTTACTTGTAGAAGATTTTATAGAAAATTCGAAAGAGGGTGCTGCAAAATATCGTCAAGATGAACCTATTTGTGTAACTTTAGATGCAAAAGAGAGACTCCCTTTAGGTTTTTCAAAAGAGACTGCGACAGAGTTAAAGGTACTTAAAAAACTCCTTTTCAACAAACTCTATACCCATGAAAAAATAGCCCGAAAAATGTATGCAGGAAAACAGTGTATTAAAGGGCTATACAAAGCATTTAGAGATGACAATGACTTACTCCCACCACATCAAAAAGAGCTTTTTTCGCTAAGAAAAGAAGAGCGTGTCATCGCAGACTACATCGCAGCGATGACAGACCGATATGCCATGAAAACCTATCATGAGATTTATGGGCTTAGTTTATAATGCATTTATATAAGAAGATAAGATTTATATATTCTGTGTTATCATGGTCACTATAAAAATTTTATGGAAAAGAATATTAGGGAGAAAAAATCAAAATGAAACAATATAATATAAAACAATTAGGGCTAGCACTTTCAGTGATCTTTTTTATGTCTGGATGTAATGAAAATACCATAACAGCTGAGTCAGTTGCGATGAATAAAATTGTAGAGTATTCACAATATAAAGAGGTAGCTCCCACCAAAGAAGATTATGCAGATGCAGGCGTTGTAGGTGTCGATAATGAAGAAAAGCTTGCAGAGATAAATGAAATAGTCGAAGTATTGGACGTACAAGAAGTAGATACACCAAATGAAATACAGGCATTTGTTAATACCATAGAAGCCAATAAAAAAGAGATGACGGTATTTTCAGCAGTAACAAGCTGTCCCACAGCAAGTACTAGCAGCTGCCCAACAGCAACAACATCTGCTTGTTCTACTACAAGTACAACAACATGCTCAACAGCGACAAAATCCACCTGTCCGACACCAACAACATCTACTTGTCCCACAACAAGTACAAGCACCTGCCCAACGCCAACAACATCTACCTGTCCAACATCAAACTAAAATAATCTAAATATTTCACATACTGTTAAGATAAAGTATGTGGCTGTTTATAACCTTGCTTAGTGATACTTAAAGGCACAAATCTCTTATATAGTAAGTTTTAGATATAATTCGCAAAAATTTATGGCTGAAGCTCAAATAATTTCAGCCTCTTTTAGGATATTTTATGCAAAAAATTAAAAACATTGCCGTAATCGCTCACGTTGACCACGGTAAAACAACACTTGTTGACCAACTCCTTCAGCAGTCTGGTACATACGAAGCTCACCAAGAAGTTCAAGAAAGAGCAATGGACTCTAATGAGATTGAAAAAGAAAGAGGAATTACGATTCTTTCTAAAAACACGGCTATTGTGTATGGTGATCACAAGATTAACATTATCGATACTCCAGGTCACGCCGATTTCGGTGGTGAAGTTGAACGTGTTCTTAAGATGGTAGATGGTGTACTTCTTCTAGTAGATGCACAAGAAGGTGTTATGCCTCAAACTAAATTCGTTCTTAAAAAAGCGATTGGTTTTGGTCTTATCCCTGTTGTTGTTATCAACAAAATCGATAAAGATGGTTCAGATCCAGAGAGAGTGCTTGATGAAGTATTTGACCTTCTTGTTGCACTTGATGCAAACGAAGACCAACTTGAATTCCCAGTACTTTATGCAGCAGCTAGAGATGGGTATGCAAAATGGGAAATGGAAGACGAAAGTAAAGATATGGTGCCATTGTTTGATGCTATTATCGAAAAAGTACCATACCCAGTAGGTTCACCAGATAATGATACTCAGGCACAAGTATTTACACTTGACTCTGATAACTTTGTTGGACGTATCGGTATTACGCGTATCTTTAATGGTAAAGTAAAAAAAGGTGATGAATACCTACTTGTAAAAGCAGATGGTTCTAAAACAAAATCACGTATCTCTAAACTTATTGGGTTTAAAGGTCTTGACAGAGTAGAGATTCAAGAAGCAGAAGCGGGAGATATCGTAGCTATCGCTGGTTTTGCAGACATTGATGTGGGTGACTCAGTATGTGACAAATCAAACCCAGTAGCACTTGACCCTATGCATGTTGAAGAGCCTACGCTTTCAGTTATTATGTCTGTAAACAACGGACCTTTAGCTGGACAAGAAGGTAAACACGTAACATCTAACAAGATTCAAGAACGTCTTGAAAAAGAGATGGAAACAAACATTGCTATGCGTATGGAACCAATGGGAGATGCATCTTTCAAAGTTTCTGGTAGGGGTGAGCTTCAAATCGGTATTTTGGCAGAAAACATGAGACGTGAAGGTTTCGAGTTTATGCTAGCACGTCCAGAAGTTGTTACTAAAGAAGAAAATGGTGTTAAAATGGAACCATTCGAACACCTAGTAGTAGATGTTCCAGAAGAGTTCCAAGGTGTTGCCATCGAGAAACTAGGTAAAAGAAAAGCAAACATGACTTTACTTACACCTATGCCTGACGGGACTATCAGACTAGAGTTTGAAATCCCTGCACGTGGACTTATCGGGTTTAGAAATGAATTCTTGACAGACACTAAAGGTGAAGGTATCATGAACCACTCTTACCTAGAGTACAGAGCATACACAGGAACAGTTGTATCTAGAACACCAGGTGCACTTGTATCTATGGACGATGGTGAAGCAGTTGCCTTTTCTATCTTCAACCTTCAAGCACGTGGTGTTATGTTCATTAGCCCACAAGAAAAAGTATACTCAGGTATGGTTATCGGTGAGTCTGCAAGACCTGGTGACCTTGACGTGAACCCACTTAAGGGTAAAGCACTTACAAACATGAGAACATCTGGTACAGATGACGCTGTAAAACTTGTAACGCCTAGAAAAATCACTCTTGAGTCTGCAATGGAGTGGATTGAAGAAGATGAGCTTATCGAGATTACACCTCTTTCTGTTCGTATTCGTAAAAAATCTTTGGATGCGAATGAGCGTAAAAGAATGGCAAGAGATAAGAAAAACTCTAAATAGTTCTTTTATTTCACTGCATCTT
>JAMONG010000037.1 GCA_027066595.1 Sulfurovum sp. | reverse complement strand
CGACTGCGGGAAGCATCGCCATCGTAGCAGTAAGAGCAATGGTAATTTCATCTGCACCATAAGAGACTATCATAGAGAAGATAGCCACTTGTGAAAACCATGTTCCAAAGTAGGAGATGAACTGTATAAGTGAAAGCCGTCTAATGACAGGGTGTTTGAGTGTGTCTAAGTAAGTCATTTAGGCATCATCTTGGAGGGCATAGACGATATTTTTGCTTTCAAGTAGTTCTATATACTTGTTAAACGAGTACTGTGCCAAATCTTTATTTTCCGAAGCCACAGAGAGACTTACTCTCCACCCATCGCTATAGAGTTTGGGAAGTGAGGATACCTCTACCTCTTTAGGCATCTCTTCCATAAGTTCTATAAACTCATTCTCTTTACAGTGAGCGGTGAGTGTATGTCGGTAGTACATTTTTTTATGAGGTATGAGCTTTTCAAGTATCTCAGTTACCATTGGGTGGCTCATCTCAGGAAAACCAGGCATGAAGTAGTAACGCTCATCTAGGCTAAATGCAGGCATTTTATTGACAGGATTATCGAGTAGGTCAGCTCCCTTTGGAAGCTCTGCCATTTTGATGGGGTGAGGGTAGGCATTGTCACCAAGTTTTTTTTCTATGATACGTTTAGCTTCCTCATGCACAACAAAGTCACTATCACGCAGGGCAATGGCTGCACACTTACGTGTATAATCATCAGGTGTAGACCCTATGCCTCCAAAACTAAAAAGCACAGCGTTTTCTTGAGAGGCTATAAATTGGATAGTCTTGATGATAAGTTCTGGGTCATCTTCAATGATAAATGAACCCGTAAGTTTATGCCCTTTATCAGAAAGGGCTTTAGTGACGAAGTCAAAATGTGCATCTGACCTTCGTCGATTTAGAATTTCAGTACCTATGATGAGGGTGAAGAATTTAGGTTCTGACATGGTGTTCCTTGTGAGGAATTACTCCTCAATATAATTCTTAAGTTTTCTACCAACTTTAGGGTGTTTGAGTTTCTTAATCGCAGAAGACTCTATCTGTCTTACTCTTTCACGTGTTACGCTAAGTTCTTTACCAATCTCTTCGAGTGTTCTGTCACTTTCATCTTCAAGGAGACCAAAACGCATACGAACAACAGCTTTTTCACGTTCATTGAGTTGGTCTAGAACTTCGTCTATTTGGTTGTTTAGGTCATCTTTTAGTACAAGGTCTGTTGGGCTTAGTGAGGTCTTGTCTTCGATGAAGTCACCAAATCTACCATCATCTTCGTCTCCAACTGGCGTTTCAAGAGAAACAGGCTCTTTGGTAATCTTGATAACATTTTTCACTTTATCTACAGAAAGTCCTACTTCTTTTGCAATGGTATCAAGGTCAGGCTCTTTTCCTGTCTCTTGAAGATGTTTTCTGATGATTTTGTTGATACGGTTAATCGTCTCAATCATGTGAATAGGGATACGAATGGTTCTTGCCTGGTCTGCAATGGCACGAGAAATTGCTTGACGTATCCACCATGTTGCGTAGGTAGAGAATTTGTACCCTTTTTCATATTCAAATTTATCGACGGCTTTCATAAGCCCGATATTACCTTCTTGAATAAGGTCAAGGAATGGTAGCCCACGGTTTGTATATCTTTTTGCAATAGACACAACCAGTCTAAGGTTAGACTTTGCCATACGTGTTTTAGCTACTTCAGATTTGGCTTTACCTTGACGGATTTGCCCTAGAATCGCTTGAAGTTTCTCTTCACTTAAATCAAAACCACCTTTAGAAGCTTCTCTTGTCTCAAAAAGTTTCTTAATCTCAACATAGGTAGAAACCATCGTAGTCTCAGGTACAGTATCGATGATGTCATCTTTATCCATATTGATGATGTTATCGAGTAGTTTTTTATGGTTTTCTTTAAGTGTATCGTTAAAAAGAGGAAGTTTGTATTCAAGTCTTTTTAGCTCTTTATCAAAACTATCATCTGAAGTAAGTGCAGTTTCCATCGCTTTAACAAGCTCGTTGATAAGCTTAGATGTTGGTCCAAGATTTAAAAGTGCTCCTTTAAGAAGTTCTTTTTTAAATGCAATTTTAAGACGCTCATGTAAGATAGCTACTGGGTCTGTTTCTGTTTCTAAAAATGCATCTAAATCTTCACGTGCTTTCATCCACTCTTTTTTAGCTTTTTCGAGTTGCTTAAAACTGTCTACTACTTGTTTGACACGCTTATCATCTTTAGGTGCTTTTTTCTCTTCTACTTTTTCTTCTGTTGTATCATCTGTATTTTCATCATCTGCCGCGGCTTTTTCATCTTCAAAGCTCTTAAAAAGCTCTTTTACACGTCTTTCACGGTTAAGTAAAGGCTCTTTATAGTTAAGAATGTACCCTATAAGGTAAGGCACAGAACAGATAGCATCGATGATGATGTCTTCACCTTCTTCAATACGCATAGAGAGGTCAACCTCTTCTTCTTTTGTAAGAAGTGGCACTTTACCCATCTCACGTAAGTACATACGTACAGGAGAATCAGAACGACTCCACTCTAAAAGCTCTTTTTCTTTATGTAAATCAAATTCATCTTTATTTGAACCATCTGCAAGTTTTTTTCTTGCATCTTCACGTTTTTTCTTTTCTTTTTCAGTAAGATACTTTGCATAGTCAGAGGCAGAAATAATTTCAGTTTTTGCATCGGTTGCAAATTTGTGTATTTTTTTGGCTTGTGCAGCGGTGGGTTGTTTGGTAAACTCTTTTGCGATGTTTTCTAGTGTAAGTACATCATCTCTTTTTTTCGATGTAAAGAGTGCTTCTATGCTTTTCATGCTGTCTTTTGCTGCCATTAGTATCCTTGAAGTGTGAGGTGAAAACCCTCGTGGTTAATTAAGATGGATTATACCGAAAAAGCATTAGTTTTTAGCACAAAATTTGATAAAAATGTTTTTTTCAGCTATAATCGCGAAAATATTAAACGGGGACACCTGTCATGGTGACCTCCATTTTAAGGATACAATTTGCAAGGTAAAGTTTGGAAATTTGGTGATCATATCGATACAGATTTAATCATCGCAGCTAGATACTTGAATACTTCTGATGCTACAGAATTAGCAAAATATGTGATGGAAGATGCAGACCCATCATTTGTTTCAAAAATGAGTCCAGGTGACATCATCGTCGCTGGTGAGAACTTCGGGTGTGGTTCGAGTCGTGAACATGCACCTATAGCACTTAAAGCCGCAGGTGTGAGTGCAATCATTGCTCCTACGTTTGCACGTATTTTTTACAGAAATGCTTTTAACATGGGGCTACCTATTTTTGAACTGCCTGAAGCCACTGAGATAGAAGAGGGTGACACAGTAAGAGTAGATATGGATGCTGGAGAGGTGATAAATGTAAGCCAAGCTAAGACCTACAAGTTTACACCCATCCCTGAGTTTATGCAAGAGTTAGTAGATGCAGGTGGACTCATAGAGTTTGCAAAGCAAGAGATAGCAAAGAAAAGCAACTAGTTGCGTGGACACTCTGTTGAAGAGAACACAGCATTAGCGTAGTTTTTTGGACTTTATTCAAAAAACGTTATAAAATATATAAGAGAGTAAATAAGTATGAGTAAAAACTATAAAATTGGTGTTATCAAAGGTGATGGGATTGGTCCTGAAATTATTGATGAGGCGATTAAGGTACTAGATGCTGTTTCTGTCACACAAGGCTTTAACCTAAAGTATGAAGAGATGCTTCT
>JAMONG010000036.1 GCA_027066595.1 Sulfurovum sp. | reverse complement strand
AGCCAAGGTTATAAACATAGGCTTGTTTGATACGCCTCTTTTTCTTGGTTTTGTATTCACCAAGTCCTACTTCATCTTTGTCTAAATTTAAAAAGACAAAACGATGGTAGATTGCAGAAAAAAGATTGTCGATAGATTTTTTTTCTGAAGAGGTATTGATAGAGATATTTTCCATAGCAATACGTGAACGATACCCTGCTTTTATGACACGATGAGAGGGAGTTTTGCCTGTATAGGCATACTTTCCCTTTTTTTCATAATGACCATTGTGCTGATTTTGTATCAAGTACTTCGCATGAGAAGTGGCTGCTTTACTCAGTGCTTTGTTCTCTTTAAGGGGTATGAGTCCAGCCCCTGTACGTAGTGCATTCAGGTAGTTTAGTCCCTCTTTTGTTGTATTGGCATATACAAATAGCGTAAAAAAGAGACTAAGAAAAAATAAACGTAACAATAAACGTCCTAAAGTGCCTTGGCTGCTTGTATAAAATCTTCAGCTGTAGACTTAGGGTCTTCAAGTCCTATAGATACCCTAATAAGCCCTTCATGTACCCCTAAAAACTTACGTGCCTCTTCATCAAAGTCAGAGTAGATAGTACTTGTCATGTGCAGGGCTAAGGTTCTGTTATCTCCAATATTTGCTGTGAGTATCACCAATTTAAGTGCATTTAAAAAAGCAAAAGCTCTCTCTTTCGTACCACAATCTATACTAAGAAGTGGTCCACACCCTTGTGCAAAGTCTGAAAGGTAGCGTGCATTGTCTGGACTTGAAGGAAGTGATGGATGGTTTACACGTACACCTTCAGGAAACTGCTCATCTAGAAGTGCAGCAACCTTTTCTACATTTTGGTTGATTCGCTCCACACGTAAAGAGAGTGTCTCTAGCCCTACCATCGTCATAAATGAGCCAAAAGCATTGGCAGTCATACCCAAATCACGAATGGCACGTTTTTTACAGATAGGAATAAAGGCTTTTTTACCCATTTTATTGACTATTTTATGTAAGTCTTTATACTTCTCATTAAGCAGTTTGTCACCCTCGGGTTTAACTTCCCTAAAAACAGCCACACCACCAAGAGCAGCAGAGTGACCAGACATATTTTTAGTACTAGAGTGTACGACAATGTCTGCACCCATAGTAAGTGGTCTAAGCAGCAGTGGTGTTGCCGTATTGTCTATCATTACTACTGTTTCATACTGATTACAAAGGTCAATAATACGTTGGACATCTGGAAGCGTCAAAGAGGGGTTACCTACAGACTCAAAAATGACCATTTTTACACCACGCTTAAGGGCTGTTTCTATGTGTTCAAAGTCATCTACTTCACAAAAACTATTTGTTACACCAAAACGTGCAAGTGTATCATTCACTAAAGAGTAAGTTCCACCAAAAAATCCACCGATACAGAGTAATTCATCTCCTGTATTTAAAAAAGCAGTACATACCATAGAGATAGCACCCATACCAGATGATGTAGCAATAGCACCAAAACCGCCTTCAAACTCGGCTACAATACCTTCTAGTTTAGCATTGGTTGGGTTACCCACTCTTGCGTAAAGAGGTTTATTTACCGTTGCACCAAAGATACCCTCTGCTTCCTCTGCATTTTCATAACCAAATGCTGCTGATGGAGCAATCGTAGGAGCGATTGGCCCTACTCTGTTACCTACATTATGGACAAGTTGCGTGTTGAAATAGTCAAAATCTACGGGGTTGTTCATGGTCGTGTTTCCTATATAGAATAATTAAGTGTTTGTGTGGCTTTTAATTCATAATTTTTGAGTTCAGAAAGAGGAATTTCAAATACTTCTGTGACATTGAGTTTTAAATCTTCCCAAAAGAGTTTTAATGCAGGATTATCTGTCTGGTAAATATCTGAAAAGATATCGGACTCCAAGACTATCACTACATCTTTAAGTGTAATATCTTTAAGACCACGGGCAAGTCTATAGCCACCATGCGCACCTTTAACACTCAGTAATAAACCTTGTTTTTTTAATTCTAAAAGTATCTGTTCTAAAAAGTTCTGAGGGATATGTGCTGATGTAGCGATATCTTTTATCTTAAGTACTGTATTCTCTTCTACCGAGCCTAACACTTGTAGTGCGGCTATAGCATAGATTGTTTTACTTGATATTCCTACCATTATTTAAAAAACCTTTTCCTATTTGAATGGCATAGTATATCTTACATCCTATACAAAAATCGAATACTGTTTCAAGTAATGCACAAATTAATAAAATAATGGTAATTGCCGTAGCAAATGTCGTAAAACCTGCCAGATAAAACAGTGCCAGAAAGAGTGATGCCACTAAACCCATATAAAGAGCAAATCTCTTAGGTGATTCATCGCACAACTTAGGAGCAATCCCCCAACCTGTCAATACAAATTTAGCCACATGATGAAAAGGACTAAACTGTGAATATCGCAATGTTCTCATAACGAAATCAAAAAGTAATATAAGTGCAAAAACACTCTCTTGCGTAATAAGAAGTATCACTGTAAAAAGTGCGACTTGAAAGGAAATGACTCTTACCATATTTGAATCAACTCTTCTTAAAGATATGGGACATGATTGAGTCATGATGGTTTCCTTTGGACAAATTCAAATTAAAAAGCACCTCTAAAGACCCTAGAGTTGTTTACAACATTATACAATTATTAGCTTTCTATTAACAATATAGGGGAGACAACAAATAGCTAAAATTATATAATGCCCTTGTCCAAAAATGTAAACAATCTAGGGTTTTTACAAGTGCTTATTTAATTTATAGGAGCATTTTAGCAGAAAGTTTTTTTAATGTCAAGTATATCTATAGGTTTTATTAAAATAAATATAATTTTATTCTTTTTTACTAAACTATATTTTTAATCCTTTTTGCTTAGGAAGATACCTTGTATGCTTATTTCACACTATTTCTAATCTATATTTATTATCAACTCTATCATTATTTAAAACAAAATACTCCTTATACACAAAAATCTAAAAAGACAGAAGAGACGTTCATCCCTTACACACATCCCCATAAAAAACCCTCATGGGTCAAAGTCAAAATACTTTATCTTAAATTACATCTCCCTCATGATGGGTGCAGAAAGATAGCCATTGCATTTAACAGACAGTATGCACATAAAAACATATCTGTTTCTAAATCTTATGTCTATAACGTACTGAAAGAGAATGGCTATAAGATTGTACAGATGAGAAAAGAGATGAGAAATAAAACTCCTTACAAAAAAGAGAGAAACCAACTATGGCATATGGATTTAAGCACGATAGACAAGAGGCAAATATTTGGAGTGCTAGATAGTGGAACAAGGGCATTAGTAGTACTTAAACATCTCAAAACAAAAAGCACCATCAATATACTCATCACTCTACTTGAAGCCATAAGAGATTATGGAAAACCACAATCCATCAGAAGTGACAATGAAATAGTTTTTACTTCTAAACTTATGAAGTGTAGTTTGTGGGTTCTTGGTATCAAGAGACAAACTACACAGATAGCCTCACCATGGCAAAATGGAAAGATAGAGAGACTCTTTGGCACTATGAAACAAGCCTTTAAAAACTTGACCCTTCCAACGACACAAAGTTTAGAGAGTAGACTCAAAGAGTTTCGGTTCTTTTATAATCATATACGCCTACATCAAAACTTAGACTACAACACTCCTGCGAATGCTTGGGAGGGTAAACCTATGGCTACAAGCAAAAATAGTCATGAAA
>JAMONG010000035.1 GCA_027066595.1 Sulfurovum sp. | reverse complement strand
GACAGTATGACTGGAGACAGTCACACCTATAAATGGAAAGGTTTCTTGTTCTGCAAAAAGTGTACTAAATAAAAAGATAAAGAGCGTAAAAAATCTCATCGTTGTTTCCCTTGTGAAATAAAATAGAATAGATAAAATATCTTAAGAGTATAGTATCTATATTTATGTTAATTTTTAATTATAAATTTTTAGATAATTTTTGATAGATAGCACAGTTTTTTTGTAGCGTTTGATGTGTACCTCTACAGACTATTTTACCCTCTTCAAAGACTAAAATAGTATCTGCTTCTTCGATGGTACTAAGTCTATGTGCTACGGTAAAGGTAATCATCTGGGACTTTAGTGCATCAAGTGCCGTTTGGATGAGTGCTTCACTTTTGTTGTCTAGTGCGGAGGTGGCTTCATCGAGTATGAGAATATCAGGGTTTTTGTAGAGTGCCCGTGCCAAAGCGATACGTTGTCTTTGCCCTCCTGAAAGGTTGTCTCCACTCTCTGAAAGGATGGTGTGTATACCATCTTCTAATTTCTCTACAAACTCTAGAGCATGGGCTTTTTTGAGGGCTTCTATCACACGATTTTCTTTTAGTATCTCACCATAGGAGACATTTTGTGCGACGGAGTCATTAAAAATGTAGATACGCTGAGTGACATAAGCAATTTTTTGATGCAAGGAGGTGAGTGTAAAGTTTTGGTAGTTTGTATCATTGATTTTGATTTTCCCACTACTTGGGTCATAAAAACGTACCAAGAGGTTGACAAAAGAGCTTTTACCTGCTCCCGAGTCACCCACTAAAGCGATGGAGTCTCCACGTTTTGCTTTGAGGCTAATGTTTTGAAGGGCTTGTTTCCCATCATAGGACAAAGAGACATCTTCCAAAGAGATACTTTCAATATTTTCTTCCAATGTTTCTGTACCAGAGACAATGGTGGGTTGTTGATGTAAAAGTTCAAACATACGTACATTTGCTACTACCGCATCTTGTGCTTGATTGTAGAGTTTTGAGATACGTTTGATGGGCGTGTAGAGCATAAAAAGTGCTGCTGCAAATGAGACAAACTGACCACTGCTCATGCGTCCTTGTAGTATCTCCGTAGAACCAATATAAATCACAACACCAATAGCAATAGAACCCAAAATCTCCATAATGGGTGTGGTAAGTGCATTGATTTTGACCTGCTTAAGTAAGTAGGTAAAGACAGAGTGGTTCTCTTTTTCAAACCTTTTACTCTCAAAAATTTGAGAAGAGTTAGACTTAATCACTTCAATATTGGAAAAAATCTCACCTAAACGTGCAGTCATGGTAGAGGTAGTCTCTTGTGAAAGTTTGGAGTATTTTTTCATTTTCTTGGCTAAAAGACTGAGTGGATAGAGTGCCACAGGCATAATAATAAGAAAATAAAAAGCCAATTTGGGACTTTGGTAGATGACATACCCTGTAAGAGCTATGATTGTTAGTACCTCTCGTATAAAGTAAGGGATGATAGTAGTCACCACATTTTGTATACGCCCAATGTCATTGGTGATACGTGAAAGTATCTCTCCTGTATGCATGGTTTGGAAGAACTGCATATCTTGGTAGGTGAGGTGTTTGACGAGGTTGTTGCGTAGGTTTTTTACCACATCTAAACCTATGTAAGACATATAGTAGGTTTGAATGTACTGCCCCACACCTTTGAGGGTAAAAACAAAGATAAGTAAAAGAGGCACGATGATAAGTGCTTCATCGTTTTTAGAGATAAAAACATCATCTAACAAAGGTTCTATGATTTTTGCAGTACCTACTGTTCCTACAGCGACAGCTAGCATGCCCAGTAGTGCTAAAATAAATTGTTTTTTATAGCCTATAAGGTAGGGTAGGTACTGTTTAAAGAGTGCTTTCATCTCTTTAGGCTTTTTCCCAAAGTGTACCCTCAGCGGAGTCCATAATGCTAATGCCCAGTGCACCAAGCTCGTCACGAATGGCATCTGAACGTTCAAAATTTTTGTTTTGTTTGGCTTTGGTACGTTCACTAATCAAGGTTTCTATCTGTTTCTTGAGTGCTTCATCTACGCCTATCTGAAAGTAGCTAAATGGCTCTTTACCTCCAAAACCTAAAAGCTCATCGATAAATGTAATGTTTGCCAAAGTCTCTTTTTTGAGTCCCTTGTCTTTAGGGTTGGCATCGAGAGCATCGTTGGTACTTGCTATAAGTTCATCTATAAGGGAGAGTGAGATAGAGATATTGAGGTCATCTCCCATGGCATCCAGTAGTGACTTTTTAAAGTTTTTGTTTGGTATCGAAGCTTTACCAGGGGAGACTCTTTTTTTGAGTCTATAGAGTTTGTCAAGTCTTTTTTTGCTCAGTTGTAACTCCTCTTCAGAGAAGTTAAAGTCGTTTCTGTAGTGTACAGAGTTTAAGTAGTAGCGTAAGACTTCACCATCGTAGAGTGCCAAGGCATCTTTTAGAAAGAAGCTATTGCCTAAAGATTTTGACATCTTCTCTCCATCTATTTGTACAAATCCGTTATGCATCCAGTATTTAGAGAGTTCATGTCCTGTGGCACAACGGCTTTGTGCTGCTTCATTTTCATGATGAGGGAAAAGTAGGTCTGCTCCTCCTCCATGAATGTCTATACTGTAGTGTTCATCGCCAGAAAAATGTTTTTCTATCATGGCAGAACACTCTATGTGCCAACCTGGACGACCACGTGAGAATGCAGTGTCAAAACAGATGTCATCTTCACCTTTACACGTCTTCCACAAGGCAAAATCTTTAGGGTTTCTTTTTTCAGAGGTGTGTTCTACGCGGCTTTGGCTATCTTCATCGTCTGCTACACGGTGTGAGATATTTCCATAAGCATTGTCTTTTGAAGTATCAAAGTAGACATCTCCTGTTGAGATGACATAGGCGATGTCTTTATCTATAAGGTTTTGTATCATCGCTTCTATGGCTTCAAGAGATTCTGTGGCTTTAGGCTCTATGTCTGCTCGTTGTATGCCAAGTGCAGACATCTCTTGGGTATAACGCTCTATGTAAAAAGAGGTAATCTCTTGCATACTTTGACCTGTGGCTTCTACTTTTTTGATGATTTTATCATCGATGTCTGTAAAGTTTTTAGCCAGTGTGACTTGAAACCCATGTGCTTTGAGTGTACGAGAGAGTAGGTCAAATGCCAAAGAAGAACGAGCATGTCCCAAGTGGGCATCATCATAAACTGTAGGTCCACAGACATAAATGCTTGCTTTGTTCGCATGTATAGGTTCAAAAAGAAGTTTGGTTTTTTTTACACTGTCGTAGATATACATTTTTAAATTTCCCTTATTATAATCACATGATTATATCAAAAGGGCACTTCTAATCACCCAAACCTCTAAAAGATTATCGGATAAACTCCATGATATAGCTATGTATATAGAGTAAAAAAAGTGAAAATAGTGTCATACTTAAGAGAAAATAAAGACTCATTTTTGAAAATACAATGGTTTTAAATCTCTCTATACCTACTTCTTTTACGGTAAGGATGAAGAGTACCCACCCACCTATGCTTCCTGCAAGGGCAATACCTGCTGCACCCATGGGTTTCATTAGTAGTAATGAAGCTAAAATATTGATAACCACAGAAATAGTCGCTATCTTTGCTGCTTTACCTTGGCGGTAGGTTGCATAGAGAAAGAGAGAAAAGAGTTTGGCTAACCCTAGAGGTAAAAGTCCTAGCATAAACATACTAAGTACCGATGCAGTTGCCTCTGTCTGAG
>JAMONG010000034.1 GCA_027066595.1 Sulfurovum sp. | reverse complement strand
TATAAAAGATTTTTTATACTTTTAAACTTTATTTTTTCAGCTATATATCTTCTTGTCATGAGTAATAACCTTATCATTCTTACCATTGCATGGCAACTTATGAGTATCGCTCTTTATTTACTCATTACCTTTAATGTGGAGTCAAAATCTGCCATCAAAAATGGTGGATGGACCATGCTTGTACATAAACTGGCTGACCTCTTTTTCATTGTAGCTGTGGTACTCACCTACAAAACATTTGGAAGTTTTGATCTATCAGAACTAAGCGAAACATGGCTAAAAATGTCTGAGGCTGGTCCTATTGACAACCCTATGATTTATATCATTGGTTTCTTATTTTTATTTGCTGCGATGATGAAGTCTGCCATTATGCCTTTTCATCTTTGGTTACCTTACACCTCTGAAGCCCCTACACCAGTATCGGCTCTTATGCATGCAGGTGTGGTCAATGTTGGTGGTATCTTACTCAACAAAATGGCATTTTTACTACTACTTACCCCTGCAGTTTTAAATGTTGCCTTTGTTATGGGACTCGTGACAGCCATCGTCGCATCCATCCTCATGTTAGCAGTCTCTGACATCAAACGTTCTTTGGGTTACTCAACGGTTGGTCAAATGGGTTACATGATTATGGAAGTAGGACTAGGCGCATTTAGTCTTGCTATCTACCACCTCATGGTACACGGTATCTTTAAAGCATCTCTTTTCCTAGAGTCTGGTTCTCTTATTAATATGGCTAGAAAAGCACCCAATGTTGCCAAACGACTTTCCCATGAACTCTTTTGGGAAGAGAAACCTCAGTACAACTCTAAAAATATGTTCCGTCTCATCGCCATATTTACTGTACTGCCTGTCATTGTGTTTATTGGGGTCAAATACGCACTCACCGATGAGTTTATCGAGTTTAATGCATCTATCGTCATCTTGGCATTTGCATGGCTAACAGGGACACAACTCTTTTTATCGTTCTTTGAAATTTCTAAGGCAAATTCACCCAAGATTATCCTTACTTTAATAAGTTCATTTATTCTTGTCTTATTTACCTATGAATTTGTGGGTCTAGAGCTTGAACATTTCTTATATGGTGAACATGGTTTACGTTTCTTTGAAGTTGCAACGATGAATGTCACCTCTGGCATGTCCATCTTTATGTTAGCACTCATTTTAGGCGTAGGTTGGCTCTTTGCTTACAAGCAACATTATGTCAATGTCCCTGTAGGCGAACATGAACCAAACAAAGTCAAGTGGCGATACTATAAGCTACTGGCAAAAGAAGGCTACATCTCAGATATGTATGTCAAATATTTTAAAATATTTTAAGGAGGAGAAAGCATGTTAACAAGTTTTATTTTACTGTTTTTATTTGCAGGACTGCCATACTATCTCTATTTGGAAAAGAACAAAAAGTTGCCTTATGAGAAGATATTTTTTCTCTCAGCCTTTTTACTTATTTTAGGAATGTTACTTTTAGCACTTAGCAATCAAGAGGTTTCTATCGTGGTTGTACTGCTTGTATTTATCGCTTCTTTATTTTCACTATATAAAGCCAACAAGACAACCAACCTCTATAAACTAAGCTACTATATTTTATTCTTTAATGCTCCTATGCTCCTTATGTTTGAGCTTAAGGCAAGTACACTGTATGGTATATCTTTACTCTTCACACTAGTAGGACTTTACCTTATGGGGAAATACTATGAAAGACATTATGGAAGTGCTAACTATCAGCCTATTACAGGGATTACCCTTGTCACACCTTATGCTGGGTTTTTCTTTACCATTTATTTAACCTCTTTGGCACTCTATCCACCACTGCCAAATGCCTTATTGTTTTTTAATGCCATACTCTCATCAGATACAACACTCTTATGGTACCTCATTGTGTTAGTTATCTTTTTTGGAAACTTTCTCATTGCCGTAAGAGTGATGGCAAAGACTGTCTTTGGAAAACCCAACGATAATGTACACTACATTGACTTATCTAAAAACGAAAAAATCATCCACTACAGCATGTTTATCATATTATTAATCCTTAGTGTTATAGGATTTCAGGAGGTACTATCATGAGTATATTAGAAAAATTAAATGCTGTCAAAGATACCGTGCCACACTATTGGCCTATCGGTGCATTTATTCACCACAACCCTCTAAAAGGTTTTGAACATCTAAACTTCAAGGAAGCATTAGACAAAGCCCAAGGCATCTTTGGGGGTAAAACATATATGGATTCAGACTATTATATTGACCTCTACAAAGAGGGTAAAATAAGTGATGAAGCCTTAGAAAAAAACCTACTTAAACCTTTAAAAGAACATACTTTAGAAGCCTATGCAGCTGAAGCTAAGACCTTTATGTTAGAGCTAAGCCCTCGTTGGAATACCTTACGCTCTTATGAAGAGTTGAAAATCAATGAGATAGATGAAGAACTTCATGCACATCTTGAACAGAACTCTCTTTATCTAAACAAAGAAGCATGGGTTGAGAAACTAACGACACACATGACCTTTTATGAAATTCATGATGCCCTCTTTGGTACCAGTGAAAAAGAACTGATAGAAAAAGATGTCATAGAGTTCATCTCACGTTTTCTTGACCAAGAGCAAACGACACTCAGTATGGCAGACAGAGACTTAGGAATGTTTGGTGCTTTTAAACTTTATGAAGATATTGACCATGAAGGTGATTCTTTAAGTTATGTAGAGAAGATTTTAGCCAAACTCAAAATCAAAGATGTTGAAAAATATTTTTTAACACATATCCTTAAACTACATGGTTGGGCAGGTTTTATCAAGTATCGTTCAGAAGACCCTGACTACTATTCTCAACAAAAACACCCTTCATCACTTATGGACTATATGGCAATCAGACTACATTTTGAGCTAAAATACATAGGAGGAGAGGTTATCAATAACTTCGGTATACTTGATGCCTATATTAGGGAAAATTACTCTTATACCATTCTAAAATTCCTACAGGCAAAAGGTAAACTTACAGGGACATATAATGACCTCATGGAAGAGCACCAAGACTATGATGAAATTTTAGATGCCTATGTCAAAGATGAAATTAACCTAGATTCTCTACGTGTTCAACTAGCAAAAAAAGCATTACCTAACTTAGAGATGTCACTGATAGAGTTTTCAAACTTTGCTAATCTTCTTAAAAAAGAAGAAGGCTATCTTTGGTTAAAATCTTTAGAAGATACCTATATTACACAGTATGTCGATGAGTTCACTACCCAACACACCTATGATGTTAAACCCCTATCTTCTGCTATTTTTTGTTTAGATGTACGTTCAGAAGTAATCCGTAGAAAAATAGAAGCATCAGGTGCGTACGATACCTATGGTGCTGGTGGTTTTCTTGGTCTACCTCTGGCTTTTGTAGAGTTTGGCAAACCCAATACCCTCTCTTTAGCTCCTGCTATCATCAAACCTAAAAATATTGTTTTTGAGATCCCCATAGAAGAACATGAAGAATACAACAGCAAAAGTAATTTTGCCAAAACAACCAAAAAAGTTTTAACAGACTTAAAAAATAACCCTTATACCCCTTACATCATGGTTGAAGCCATTGGTTGGATGTTTGGTCTTAAACTTTTTGGAAAAACATTTTTTCCAGAAAAGACTGAAAAAATATTTGGAAGACTTAAAGCTAAAAAGCCTAAAACTACCTTTACATTAGACAAACTAAGCCATGATGAAATAGAAAAATATGTAAAAAAACTTCATATCAATATC
>JAMONG010000033.1 GCA_027066595.1 Sulfurovum sp. | reverse complement strand
TATGTTTAGTTACGCATTTATCTATCTTCTCTCAGCACTCTCTGCTATAAGTATCGCCAATAAAAAAGTAGTACGTTCAAATACATTTGTATGGATATTTACGGGAGCATTGTTAACTATCTTTATAGGATGGAGAGATTATGTAGGGGGTGATTGGTATAACTATCTGCGTCGTTTTCAACAAATAGCAGAACTTTCTTTTTCTGCAACAATGGAAAAGTCTGATCCTGGGTATCAGTTTATAGTGTATGTGATGAATGATTGGGGATTTAGCATGTATGCGGTGAACTTCCTCTCTGCGATACTCTTTGTGACAGGGCTTATTGTATTTTTACGTAAAGAGTTAAATCCTTGGCTTGGGTTAACGGTGGCTATTCCTTATCTTATCATTGTGGTATCTATGGGGTATACTCGTCAAGGAGTGGCAGTAGGGTTGGTGATGTGGGGGCTTGCTTCTTTGGAGCGTAAGAAGTTCATCTATTTTCTTGTATTTATAGCCCTTGCAACATCGTTTCACAAGTCGGCAGTTTTGATGATAGCTTTTGGGATGTTCACGCAAGGAAAGGGTAAACTTTTTAAAGCAGTAGCCGTGGTAGTAGCGGGGATAGGTATTTGGCTCTCTTTTGTGGAGGAGTCTTCCTCTACCCTTTGGAAAAACTATGTTGAAGAAGAGATGAAGTCGGAAGGGGCACGTATACGGGTTATACTCAATTTTATCCCTGCAGTGCTTTTGTTGGCTTTTCGTAAAAAGTGGAAAGCGTATTTTAGAGATTATACCCTTTGGGTGATGGTGGCACTGGCATCTATAGTCTCTGTGGTTGCCGTGCAGTTTGCTTCTACGGCTGTAGACAGGATGGCACTTTACTTTATACCCATACAGATAGTGGTGTATGCTAGGCTTCCTTTCTTGGCTAAAGAGATACTCTCTCCTAAAACAACGACAATACTTATCGTGTTATTTTATGCTCTGATAATGTTTGTTTGGCTCAATTATGCGACCAATGCACGCTATTGGGTACCCTACCGAAATATGCTTTTTATGGACATTGTCTAATGTGTGGTGTTGTAGGATTTTTAGGTAAAAAAAGAGATGACAGTACGGTAGAAAAGATGCTACAAGTACAAGCCTATAGAGGTCCTGATGATAGAGGAATACTTGTAGAAGAAGTGGGAGATACCTTTGTACATATGGGGCACAATAGACTAGCTATACAAGATCTAAGCACACAGGGGCATCAGCCTTTTGTCTCAAGTTGTGGTGGGTATGTCATCGTGTTTAATGGTGAAGTGTATAACTTTAAGAGTATACGCAAAGCATTAGAGAAAAAAGGGCATACCTTTGTTTCTACTTCCGATACAGAAGTGATACTCTATGCTTATAAAGAGTGGGGGATAGCGTGTCTTGAAAAGTTTATAGGAATGTTTGCCTTTTGTCTTTTAGACAGAGATAAGCAAAAAATGTACCTTGTACGAGACAGAGCAGGGATAAAACCTTTGTACTACTATGATGAGGGTAGAACCTTTCTTTTCTCTTCTGAACTCAAGTCGTTTCATGAACATGTAGGGTTTAAAAAAGAGTTAAATAAAGAGGTACTACCTTACTACTTTCAGATGGGGTACATCCCTGCACCACATAGCATCTATAAAAACGCCTATAAACTTGAAGCGGGGCATTACTTAGTGTATGACTTAGAGTGTAGCTCTTATGAGATAGAACAATACTGGTCTGTAGATGCGTGTTATAAGCAAGAGAAGTTTGATAAGAATGAGGCTGAGGTACTGGATGACTTGGAAAATCTACTAGAAGATGCCATAGGCTTACGCATGGTCTCTGATGTCCCTGTGGGGCTTTTTTTAAGTGGAGGGTATGACTCTACTTTAGTGACAGCTCTACTGGCAAAAAACCATAAAGAACTACATACCTTTACCATAGGCTTTGATGATAAAACATACAACGAAGCCAAACATGCTAAAGCCATAGCAGACTACTTTGGTACTAAGCATACAGAGCAATATATTTCAGCCAAAGAGATGTTAGCCAAAGTAGAAATGCTTCCTTTTTACTACGATGAACCTTTTGGAGACAGTTCTGCCTTGCCTACCATGATGGTCTCTGAACTTGCACGTAAAGATGTGACCGTGGCACTTAGTGGTGATGGGGGAGATGAGGCTTTTTGTGGCTATAGCAAATATTTTTTTTTAGAGAAGTATGCAAATATTTTTACAAGTAAGTTTAAGAAAAAAATACTCCAAACGACACTCAATACTGTAGGGAGTGGTCTGGTGCATAGTGTCAACACGCTACTGCCTAAGCACTTACAACAGACCAATATAGAAGACAAATACAGTAAATTTAAACGAGCCTTTAATGCGGACACACTTTCAGAGATGTTTTTATGTGCCTCTTCACCTGTAGATGAGTGTGAAGTAAAAGCATTGCTAAAAGTAAGCCACAAGAAGAGTCGTTTTAACGCATTTGCTATGGATGAAGATAAGCATCTACTTGATGAGATGATGAGGGTTGACTATAGAAGATTTATGGTTGACGATGTGTTGACAAAGGTTGACAGAGCGACGATGTCGGTGAGCCTAGAGGGGCGTGAGCCTCTGCTTGACCACCGTATCATTGAGTACATGGCACGCGTACCTGTGGAGCTTAAATATAAAAACAGACAAGGTAAGTACCTTTCTCGGCAGATACTTTACAAGCATATACCACAAGCGTTGGTTGACAAACCTAAAGCAGGCTTTCAAGTGCCTCTGCAAGGGTGGTTACAAAATGAGTTAAAAGACTTGGTAGAGAAGTATTTGGATGTCGATAAGATGGATGATGAGATCTTTGATTTAGAGGAGATAGCACGCATCAAAAAAGAACTCTTTTTGGGTAAGCATACGGAGGTAAACAAAGTATGGTTTATACTCATGTATGAGATGTGGAAAGAGAAGTGGTTTGGCTAGATGAAAACAGCACTCTTTATGGCACTTTTTTGGCTCGTTTTTGTACCATGGGCATTTTTAAACTATGGGCACTGGATGGATGCTACCCAAGAACCTGTAAAGTCAGACGTGATTGTATGTTTGGGCGGGGGAACGCCTGAACGGCTCAACCGTGCAGTAGAACTTTACCAAAAAGGCTACAGTAAGAGTACTAGTATGATGTTAGTGGGGGAGTCGTATGATACAAAAGAGTATTTGCAGACTACCTACCCTCAAACACCCATAGTCCAACATCATGCACCTAAAAATACCAAAGAGGAAGTCGCTTACATCAAAAGATATATGCTACAGCAAGGATATAAAACGGCTTTAGTTGTGACTGACCCACCACACAGTAGGAGAGTGAGTGTCTTAGGTAGTGTGTTAAGTGTAGAGGATGAGAGTGATTTGACTTTACGTATGGTGAGTTCAGAGGTGAACTGGTGGAAAGCGAAGAGTTATTATAATGATGAACGTTCAGGTGAGACTGTACTTTCTGAGAGTATGCGGATACTCTATAGTATACTCTGTTATGGCATCGTAGAAAAAGTAGGAGGTAGATGTGAGTAGAACCATAGCCATCGTCATCAACACCTCATGGAACATCTATAATTTTCGTGTGGGTTTACTTAAAGGCTTACAAGAACAGGGGTATAAAATCATCGCTATTGCTCCTAAAGATGACTACTCTGAAAAGCTAGTGGCTTTGGGTTTTGAGTACCATGAGATAAAGATGAACAATAAAGGTACAAATCCCCTAGAAGATGCCAAACTCA
>JAMONG010000032.1 GCA_027066595.1 Sulfurovum sp. | reverse complement strand
AGACATGGTCGCTATGGTAGATGGCAAAGCAAGCGTTTTGAGTGCGAACTAAAAGGAAAAAGAGGTGATGAAAAGCGTTTTAAACTCTGAGCATACCTTGTTAAAAACAACACTTTATCCCTCTATGTATCGCCAAAGAGGTGGACATAAAGCACTCTTGGGTATAGGCGGTAATGTGGGTGATGTATTGCGTCGCTTTAACCATCTGCTTTGGTACTTTAAAAAAAGTAGCTTTATTCATGTGATAGAGACGGCACCTATTTTAAAAAATCCTCCTTTTGGATATACTGAGCAAAATGATTTTTATAACTCTTTGCTCTTAATAGAGACTAGACTTACACCTAAAGCTCTTTTAGCTTATGTGTTAAGGGTAGAAAAACGCTTTGGGCGTAAACGTCTTTTTAAAGATGGTCCACGTACTTTAGATATAGATATAATATTTTATGAAAATGTAGAGATGAAAACAGATAAACTCATCATTCCACACCCCCAATGGATGAAAAGAACATCGGTTTTAACTCCACTTTCGTATATGAAAAAGGCAGTACAATGATGAACGAAACCTTTGTAGCGGAGACACCCAAAGATGCCTATAATGAGGCAGTACTAAAATATGGTACGAGCATTAAGCTTATCTCTGCAAAACAAGTGAAGTATGAGGATGGGCAATTACGTTGTGAAGTTGCCATTGCTGTACCTGAAGATGTGTTTATGGAAAAATCTTTAGGAGAGAACACTCCTACCCAAATACTTGCTCATAAAACAGAAGAGGAAGTACTTTTAGAAGAGTTAGGTGAACTTAAAAAACAACTAGCCCTTATGAAAGAAGATATGCTCTCAACTACGAATGACTCTACACTTGAAAAAGTAAAAACACTCTTTATGGGGAAAGGCATCGCTAAAAAGTGGCTAGATGATGTGCTTTCTACGCTTATGGGAAATGGTATATTGAGTGATGCTAAGCTTTTGGTCTCTTATATACTTGAAGAGATAGATGAGTCTTTAGAGATACAAGAAGAGTCACTTGATGAGCCAAAGATTATGATGCTTGTAGGACCAACAGGCGTGGGAAAAACCACCACCATCGCTAAACTAGCAGCACGTTATGCCTATATGATGGAGAGACCCTATAAAGTAGCTTTCCTAAATTTAGACAGCTATAAAGTAGGTGCATTTGATCAGTTGGGTCACTATGCGGACATCATGCAGATAGAACATATTACGGTGGACTCAGTAGAAGCATTTATGCGAGGGCTTCAGGCATTACAGGAGTATGACATCATCTTAGTCGATACAGCAGGGATGTCTCCGTATGATACACAAAAATTTGTCAAAACGGTGGAGTTTGTACAATCAGATGCTCCTAGAAAGATAGAAGTCAATCTATTGTTGTCAGCCACAGTCAAATATGAAGATATGGATGATATCTATAATAACTTCTCATTTTTGAATCTAAACTCTATCATTATTTCAAAATTTGATGAAACGAAACACTTAGGGACGCTACTTAATTTTATGTTACTTTATAAAGTGCCTATGAGTTATTTTTCTGTAGGGCAGGAAGTACCTGACGATCTACTGTTGGCTTCTAAAGAGTACTTGTTAGAACGTTTTATAGGAGACTTAGAATAGTAATGCATGGTGAAACACAGGCCAATCGTTTGAGTGAACTGATGCAAAAGAAAGGACATCTCCCAAGCTATGAACTAGCACTGCCCCTTGTCACGGTGCGAAGTTCAGAGTTAGAGAAGTTAGCATCTGAAGATGTCTTACTTTTAGGCTTAAAACGTTTGGAGTGTGTGCTTTTAAATAAAGGTACAATATGTGCAAATGTGATACTCGTCAAACAAAATAATAGACATACTATGAAGATAGTTAAGATAGAAAAAGAGAACATAAAATCAAATGAGCATAAAAAATATAAAAATATAAAACTCTCATTTGGTATGGTTTGTAGTAGAACATTGGCTCTTGGTCATACGATAGATATGGAACAGATAGATTTGAATAATGTTGCTTGTATAGTAAAAGATAAAAAAATTGCTACAGCATCGCTTGTTTGTGTAAATGAGGAGATAGCTGTGAAGATAGACAAGGTGGAAAAAGATGGACAAAAAAGTAATGAATAAAAAAGGTAAAGTATTAGTAGGCATGAGTGGTGGGGTTGACTCTACAGTCACATCAATTCTTTTGCAAAAAGAGGGCTATGAGGTTGAGGGTGTCTACATGAAATTACATCATAAACCAGGCTACCATGAAGAGAACTTCACTAAAGCACAGCGTGTGGCTGAGTACTTAGGTGTAAAAGTACACTTTTTAGATTTAAGTGAAGAGTTTAAAGAGAATGTCTATGACTATTTTGTAGAAGGCTATAAAGAAGGCTTAACTCCAAACCCTTGCGTGATGTGTAACCGTACCATCAAGTTTGGGAAGATGGTAGAATTTGCAGACACGATAGGTGCAGACTTTGTTGCTACAGGGCACTACATCAAGTGTGATGGTGAGTTTATTTATGCAGCAGAAGATGCCAACAAAGACCAAAGCTATTTTCTCTGTGAAGTAAAAAAAGAGGTTTTACCAAGACTTATTTTTCCTTTGGGAACATGGGTCAAGCCAGATGTGAAAGCCTATGCTTCTAAGATTGAAGTACTCAAAGACTTTGCTACCCAAGCAGAAAGTAGCGAAATTTGTTTTGTGGAAAATACTTATGATGAAGTACTTGCAAAACACATGGAAATAGATATGCCAGGCGAGACGATAGATACAGAGGGGAATGTGGTAGGTACACATAAAGGCTATATGCACTACACCATAGGTAAACGTAGAGGATTTACAGTTGATGGTGCGCATGACCCACATTTTGTTTTAGAAATCAAGCCAGATACTAACCAGATAGTAGTAGGGACTAAAGAGAAACTAGAAGAGAATGCCTTTGAGGTTAAACATATCAATCTTTTTAAAGATGTCAGTGAGTTTAAGTGTATGGTAAAAGTACGGTATAGAACCACAGCAGTTCCATGTCATGTTGTTATAAATGATGGCATAGCACAAGTGACTCTAGAAGAGTCTGTTTTTGGTCTTGCCAAAGGGCAGATAGCAGCTTTTTATGAGGGAAATAAACTCATAGGTGGTGGGGTTATCTGCTAATGCTGTTATCTAAACAGCTTTTTTTCATACCCATAAATATCTGGTCTAAATTGGACGATACCCTCATCATCTACCCAAACGGTGTGGTACTCAACATAGACAGGTATTTGGTTTTTTACAGTAATCCATTTTTGTTTTTTAGTGTCATATTCATGTCCAAAAGCATGGAGTAAATCTAAAGGTTTTTCTAGGCGTATACACCCATGAGAATAGGCTCTTACTGTTTTGTTAAAAAGATATTTTGATGGGGTGTCATGCATATAGACATTGTATTTGTTAGGAAATAAAAACTTCACAACACCTAGGGCATTTTTACTCCCCGAGGGTTGGTAGAGTTTTCCTTTAGCATTATAGATTAAACCTTGTTTACGCAATGCCTCTTTTGAAAGATGTGCATACTCATTTTTATAGAGGTTGTCAGGTACATTCCATTGAGGGTTTTTAACGATATATTTCATTTTCCTACTAAATACGGGGGTTCTCATCTTTCTTTTCCCTACCACCACTTTCATACTTAGTACGGGTTCAAAATTTTCATAGTAATGCATTTTGAACTCAGGGATATTGACTAATATATAGTTGTCTCCTTTAGGTGTCGTAACTCTTTCTATCTCTAAATTCTTTTTGACTTTCATAATCATCTGTTGT
>JAMONG010000031.1 GCA_027066595.1 Sulfurovum sp. | reverse complement strand
TGAACATCTTGATTTTTCAAAGTCCATAAAACTTAAAGACTTTAATCAGTTAAAAACCGATACTAAAAAAGTAAATGTCGATTTTCCTGAGTGGGTCATTCAAGCTTTAGACCAAGAAGCAAAAAAGATTGGTGTCACAAGACAGTCTATTATTAAAGTTTGGATTGCTGAGAGACTTAAAGCAGAAGCAGCCCACTTACACGCAAGCTAATACAATATAGGAGTACATTGACTCCTATATTTACATCTAGTGTATCACCTAATCTTTCCTATGCCTCTTCCCATTAAACTTCACCACAAAAGACAACCTAATCTTCTCTTGTGTATCTAACACTAAATATTCAAATCCATCTATGAGTTCCATCGTTTCTACTAAAGCTTTTACTTGTTGTATCTGTTTCTGTTTTTCTTGTTCTTCATTTTGATAATACTCAATGATAGAGGGAATCTTTCTTTCCATCGCAACAGTTAGTTGGTCAAAGAATTCTGATGATATAGGGTTGTACATGCTTACCTTTTTTGACTAACTTCTTTGGATAGATATTAAGATTTCTTTGCTTTTTTTTCTGCACGTTTTTCTTTTAAAGTTTTTTCTGATTTTTTTTTGACTGCTTTTTGTTTATCTTGACCTTTTGCCATGTTATCTCCTTTGTTTGGATTGGTATATCATACAGTCTATACAATCTAGACTTAAAAGCACTATGGGTTAAATACAATCTAGGTATGATACCACCATGATAATCCTAGACTTTGAAACAAACTCAACCAACATACATGATGTCATAGAAGTAGCAGCCTTTCGTGTTGCTCTAGTAAACAACACATATAAAGTGCTAGACACTTTTCATCGTTATTATCTCTCCCCATACGAAGTAAACCCTCATGCTCTAGCTGTACATAAGCTCTCACCAGAGAGACTTGAAAGGCTAAGACTTGGTGTAAGTTATGAAGAGTATTTTGAGGACGATGCAGACTTTGTAGCATTTTGTAAAAACACCACAACATTAGTAGCACATAACATATCGTTTGAGTTAAGACATATTGGTGAGTTACTCTCATTTAAAAATCATTTTTGCACGATGAAAGAAAACAAGAAGATTGTTAAAGCGACCAACATTAGGGGTAATGTAAAAAACCCAAAACTAATTGAGACTTGTAAATATTACCATATAGATTTTGATGATGAACAGTATCATAGTGCTATTTATGATGTGACTAAGACCTTGGAGATTTTGAATAGGATGGAGTGTGAGGTTGCTTAGTGTAGCTGTTTATGTGAAGTATAGTTTGTGAGACTTACTACATGTTTGTCAAGACATATTTGATATACTCTTGATACGAAAATATTATAATAGCAGGACAAAGTATTCGGTTATTAAACCGTAATACATTCCAATGGAGTCTAAATGAACCATATCAATGAAAAAAAAATAAAGTCATTCAATAAAATCGCATTGCTGCATAAAATATATGGGTGGATATTAATTTCCTTGGTTTCACTAGCCATAATTTTAGTTATATTTGGTTCTTCTTTTGGCTCACTATTAATAGCTTTAAATTTAAACAACCTTGGCAATATGCTTATAGAGAGCTATTACATCGGAATGTTCATTACTTTCATTTTTGGTATTTTTAACTTTTTTATAGCAATAAAATTAAAAGAACAAAACCGTTACGCATCATTACTATCATTTTTAAGTATCATTGTTATGCTTCTTATTCGTGGTACAGCCATAGATTACTTTTTTGCTGCAACAATTATCTTAATGTGGATATTCCACTTTGGAAAAGCAAGATATTTGCTTTATACCACACCATTATTGATGATTTTTACAATCTACTACGGGTATACAATTTTAAAAGATTATCAAGCCAAAGAATTTAATAGTGCAGTTTATTATAATGCGACATATGATGAGTTAAAAGAAATGCTAGATAAAGGAATAGACCCAAATGCCCAAGATAAGAATGAAATGACTCCTCTTTTTTATGCCCAAGACCCTAGAAAAGCAAAACTACTTTTAGAATACGGGGCAAACCCAAACTATGAAACTAGTCGAAAGCATACTCCATTGTTTAGCATTATGATTCATGAAAACCAAAGAGAATTTTTTGATATATTAGTTAAATATGGTGCCAACATCAATCATCAAGATTTAAATGGAGATACCATATTACATGAATCTGTATACTGGGGGCGTTACACTGATGTAGAAGCTATATTAGCAAACAAGCCCGATCTCACCATAAAAAATATGCAAGGCAAAACTGCACTAGATATTGCAATAGAACAATACAAATATCACATTAGTAGCAATCCTATTTCAGATTTTAATATCAATCGGGCAAACAAAGTTCTTAAATTATTTTCAGTCAATCCAGAGACAATCAAAAAATAAATGTATAGCGAATTATAAAAACAATATGAATACAATAAAAAATTTCTCATTCCCACGTTTGTATAGCCATGAGAACTAGCCAAAAAAAAAAGAGTAACTTTATAACCACCCTAACGCTTCTAAGATAATGACCTATCACTAGGCTGAACCAAAACTTCTAAAGGCAAATGCAAGCCCTTGGCTAAAGAGGTTATCATACTTAAAGAAAGCCCAACTACACATAAAACCTTGAAGTACGTAAAAGCTTCAATGCATCTGCTATCTTCTCTTTTAGCTCTTTTTCATGTGCACACAGAAGCGGTTCTATCTCTAGTATGCTGTTTTGAGACTGGGTTTTAATGGCTTCTAAAATCATCGCACGCTCTTTACAGTTACGGTACTCACGCAGAGGTTTTAGTAGTATGTTAAGCTCGTCTACCAACATTTGTGTCTCTTTTTCACCTATGATATGGAAAAAATCTTCCAAAAGCGTCTGTAGGGTATCTATAGCATGATAGAGTGCTTCAAGCATCTCTTCATCAACGCCCTCTTTGGTTTGCTGTAGTTGTGTTTCAAACATTTTTAGCTTCTGCCTTACAACACTTTTAACCTCTTTTTTTAAGGCACTGTACTGTGCATACCCCTCTTCATAAAGCTCTCTGGTCATAATCTGTATCAATTGTGTAAAAGGCTTAGAAAGAAGCATCTGTGTGACCTCTTTCTCTTCATTTTCGATGAGCGTTTTCAGTTCACTGTAAAGACTGAGTTTTGCCTCTTCTTTTGTACTGCAAAGCTCTTCTAAAAAGTAGAGATAACGTAAAACCTTTGTCTCTTCATGGTAGCGTAGAAGCATCTCTACACAAAAACGTTTGACATTAGGGTTAAAAAGCTCAGGAAAAGTGTCCATAATGGTAGCCGTACGTCGCATAAGCACACGTAAACGATGTAAGGTCGGACTTAGATGTTTACGCTGAAAGTTTACCTTATAGTGATGTAAAAGACGTAGGTTTTTGTAAAGTATCAACACCACACCATCACGCACATAAATACGTCTAGGCACTTGCCAAAAGAAGAGATTGGCAGACTCAAAAGCATCTATCTTCTCAAAAAGTTTATCTAAGTTATACTCCATAGGTTTGACATATAATGCAAGTGACTTGTCCTCATATTTTTTGTCTTTATCTATCTCTTTAAGTACCAAAGCCTGTAAAGTCTCTAAACTCTCTGAAGCCCTTAAGGCTTTTTCATCGTTAAACGATGCCACTAAAATATAGAGCCCTTTAAGCTTTTTTACATACTCATAGATGACAAAAGTCTCTTCGCCTATCTCTACTTTAAAGGCTTTTTTAACTACTTTTCTGCCTCTATGTTTTTGACGTTCTTGAAGATACTTCTCTTCGCTCACAACAACACGTCTCTCTTGTG
>JAMONG010000030.1 GCA_027066595.1 Sulfurovum sp. | reverse complement strand
AACTTATAGGCTCTGTACGCTCTGTGGTAAGTACACAAATGCATAAACTCAAAGATGAAGGTATCGTTATAAGTAAACGAGGTCACATGGCTGTTTCAAACTTAGCTAAACTTATTAACAAATATGACACATAAAAGTATAAAAATATGTCAATTTGACATATTTTTGTACTTTTATTCAAAAAGTGACTATCATACACCTATAAACACCATAAAAGGAGCCAAGGATGGAAGGTATGATAGAAGTATCTTACACAGTGATGTGTAGAAATGATGTGAGCAAAGAGCTAAGTTTAACAACACTACTAGCCAATGAAAAAGTGATGAAAGCCATCAAGAGTGAGTTTGCCACAGGACTACGAAACCTAGCACTCTCACATAAAGAAGAGACAACTGTCTACATAAAAACACAAAAAGAAGTACACGAATTTACCGCAAGTAAAAATGACTTTGCAGACCTTCTAGAACTTGCAGAAGAGGATGCACGTAAACATAAACGTATCAAAAAAGAGTGTGATGGTGTTGAGTTGGTAGATATAGTGACGGTAGATTAAATACTAAATAAGTATCTAATTTACGTACTATATCTCAAAACTGAGATATAGTACGTAAGGAGTATATTTTATAGCTAGACATACTAAGACATAATCTCTTCTATCGTTATATAATCACCCACTCTACCAGTCATTTGTTCTGCATCTGTATTTACAGGTAGTGTTTTTTTACCTGGTCTCCATCCTGCAGGACAAACTTCTCCCGTCTCCGTTGCATGTTTCCATGCTTGTACTTGTCTAATGAACTCATGCACATTTCTACCAACCATTGGTGCTTGTACTTCCTGAGCTACTACCACACCCTCAGGATTTATAAGAAATCTACCTCTAAGTGCAATACCCTCTTCTTCTATCATTACACCAAATGCTCTACTCACTGTTCCTGTTGAGTCTGCACCTATAGTAAGCTGTAAACCTTTTAAAATAGGCTCTGTCTCTACAAATATTTTATGTGAAAACTTAGTATCTGTTGATACTGCTAAAATATCTACTTCAAGTTCTTGAAACACATCATACATGGCATTCATCGCTGCAATCTCCGTAGGACACACAAAAGTAAAGTCAGCAGGATAAAAACAAACCACATGCCACTTCCCCTTATAGTCTTCACTTGATACCTCTACATAATGTCCTGTTTTTGAATCGTACGCATCCATTTTAAATTCTGGTGCTTTTCTTAATACTAATGATGAACTCATTTTTTCTTCCTTATTATTTATGTTAACTTCTTCAGAAGCACTTTTTGTTTCTTTTATAGGTTCTGATGTATCACAAGCCATTCTAGTTCCTTTTATAGTTAAGAATAATTTTTATCCTTAATAACTATAACACTTTGAAACTTAAAACATAATAAACATAAATTATAATAATTATAAGTATTATCTTTATGGCATCTTTGGCTCCTAAAAATAGTTTAAAGTCTACACAAGCTTTTTGTGTCATAGCAACATAAAACATATCCCGTTCTTATGTTTTACTAGCATCATATACAAGATAGTATTTATAGGAAATAGTGCTGTTGGTAGGTAAATACACTAATTTTCTTTTTTAGGAATAAACTTCCCACAACCTTTCTTTTCAGTACCACCAAAGCTTTTTACTTCTCTCGCTGTACCATTTTCATAAATTACTGTTCTTTCACATTTTAATGCTTCTACACACTTCATATTATTACATCCTACATCTTCTGCTACTGACATATCATTTCCTTTTTTGATGTTTTATTTAATAAAAACTCTTTAGAGTTCACTCTTCTCTTGTTGTTTTAGATAAAAAATATAAGAGCAGCATATATTTTTCATGTTAATATATGACGCATTAACTATAAAATATTAATATTTTAGTCGTCTGTATCTTTTCTACACACTATAATAATAACTTATTTTTATTTTAGTTATACCATATTTTATACTACATAAAAGATAATTATTATTCTTTAAGTTTATCTACACTACAATATATTAAGGATAAAAATTATCCTTAATATGAAAGGATTTATTATGAAAAAACTTACAATGTCAAATGGTAGAGAAGTTGAAGACAATCAAAATTCTGTGACAGCAGGGAGTAGAGGTCCTGTACTTATGCAAGATGTGTTACTTATGGAAAAATTGGCACATTTTGATAGAGAAGAGATACCTGAACGCATTGTACATGCCAAAGGAGCTGGAGCACATGGAACATTTACGGTTACACATGATATAACTAAGTATACAAAAGCTTCTATTTTTTCGGAAGTGGGTAAAAAAACTGAAACATTTACACGTTTTTCTACTGTAGGTGGAGAACGTGGTTCTGCCGATACTGCACGTGACCCAAGAGGGTTTGCTACCAAATTTTACACCGATGAAGGAAACTGGGATTTAGTTGGTAACAATACCCCTGTCTTTTTCATACGTGATGCGATGAAGTTTCCTGACTTTATTCATACACAAAAAAGGTTACCTGATTCAAACCTACCATCTAATACTATGAAATGGGACTTTTGGTCAAAAACACCAGAGTCACTTCACCAATTAACTACCCTCTTTTCCAATCGTGGTACACCAGACGGATACAGAAAGATGAACGGATACGGTAGTCATACTTACAGTTTCGTAAATGCAGAAAATGAACGTTACTGGGTAAAGTTTCACCTAAAAACACAACAAGGTAACCATACACTAAGAGCAAATGAAGCTACCCGCTTGGCAGGAGAGAACCCTGACTATGCTACTGAAGATTTATTTAATGCCATCCAAGAAAGTGACTTCCCTAAATGGACAATGTATGTACAAATTATGCCAGAACTTGAAGCTGAGTCTTACCACATAAACCCTTTTGATGTCACAAAAGTATGGCCACATGGAGACTACCCTCTCATAGAAGTGGGCGTACTTGAACTTAACAAAAACCCTGAAAACTACTTTGCCGAAGTAGAACAAGCTGCATTCTCACCCTCAAACAAAGTACCAGGTATTGGTTTTTCACCAGATAAAATGTTACAAGGAAGACTTTTTTCTTACCCCGATACACAACGTTACCGTTTAGGCGTAAATTATAATTCACTTCCTATAAACAAGGCAAAAAATGAAGTATATAACAACTATAGAAATGGATACATGAGACACGATGACAATGGCGGTTCAAGTACAAACTATGAGCCTAGTCATTTTGCATCGGTATCTCAAACGGATGTAATAAACGAACCACCACTAAAAATAGATGGTAATGCAGACAGATATAACTACGATACTTCTTTAGAAGCAGACACCACACAAGCAGGTGCACTCTATAGGGTTTTAGCACCCCATGAACGGGCTGATTTAGTAGAAAATATTGCAAATGCTATGGCTGGTGTACCAGAAGAGATAGTGAGACTGCAACTAAGCTACTTTAGCTGTGCTGATGCCTCTTATGGTGAAGGCATCGCTAAACATTTAGGCATAAAACTTTAACGTTTTACTACTTGTATATCTGAAAATCATTAAGTTTTCAGATATACTATCGTTATGGCAAAGAAAAAGAAAAAATACCTTATAAAACTAAACAATAAAATACGAAACTACTTTAATGGCTTACCTTTTGATGATGGCATAACCACAGTCGATGATGAGAAGCTTATAGAGCTTATTATGTTACTTGAAATTACCATGCCTTCTCATACACGTGAAGAGATGATACGTATGCTTAGACGTGTCTGGAGTGAAGAAGGTGCTGGTACACGAGAGATGATAGTCTCTTATCTCACCAAAGGGCATAAAGCGACACACTCAGGA
>JAMONG010000029.1 GCA_027066595.1 Sulfurovum sp. | reverse complement strand
GCGTCTGATACTTCTCTTCATTACTGCCATCTACTGTTGATTCGACAGGATTAAAATTTTGGTACTGTGCAAAAAGTGGTATCTTCATATCTATCCCCACTAAAGATGAGATATCATACGAAGCATTCACATAATATCCACTTGCTTTTTCAACAGTACCTGCTCCTAGATTTTCTGCTCCATCTAGGTTCGTTTGTGTATAGAGTGCCGTGGCTGAAAATGCTCCACTCTCATACGAAGCATGCACATCAAAGATAGTAGTACTTAGACCATCTATACCTGTACTATCTTTTTTATTTGAGCCATCAGCATAATAAAATGATGCCCCTGCCATCAGCCCAGGCATACCAGTATAGTCAACACGTCCTACAAATGCAGGGCTAAATGAACCATTTTTAGCCGACCCTATACGTCCATCTCTTACCCATGATTGTCCAGCTTCTCTTGTCGTATCTGAGTCAATATTTAAAGCATTTATCATTCCTGCAGAATAAGTGATGCCCACATCTTCAAATGTTCCATAGGTCATCAGCCCATTTTCATGCCACGTACTAGGCAAAAGATATTTCTCTACCTCTGGTCTTTGTACTGTTCTAAAGAGTGTTGGTTCATGTCTAAGATTTACAAGCCCCATAGGTACAAGCAGGTTTCCTACTCTTAGGTTTATCTCATCTTTCCATAAAAAGTCTAGGTGAAAAAACTCAACAACCACCTTCCCACCTTGGCTTGTATCTCCATGCTCATACTCTATCTCTACGTTTAAGATGACATTGTCTGTAAATCGGTAACCAAAATAGGTGATAAATCTATAGACATCTGCATAGTCTTCTCCATTATCAGGATTGGCATAAAACATCTCACCATACCCACCAATAGAAAGAGGGTTTTTAGAATAAAAAACTTTAGAAGCTGCTGCACCTAAACCTGTGTAAGACTGTGTAGCATCCACTTTCGTAAAGCCTGCTGATTGTGATGCCAGTACTTCTTCAGTAAGTACTGTATTTTGCTCTTCGAGTGTTGCTACTCTCTCTTCTAGTGTTGCTGCTTGTGTACCTATAGCTAGTAGGGTAGCTATGCTTAATGCAGTGGTAATTCTTTTCATTACATTTTCCTTTTAATAATTAATATGATAGTTATTATCATAATCTAATTTGTTTGTGCCGTAATGTATCGAAAGTTTTCTTAATAAATAATTAAAATGATAATTGTTATTAAAATATAAATTATCTCGTATTGTTTAAGGAATAAATACTATAATTCTAAAAATATCATATTGATAATTAGTATCATTCTATAGGAGGAAAACTATGTACAAAACAATAGTCTATTTTATTCTTTTAAGTTCATCTTTATATGCACTTTCAACACATCAGGAGGAGAATAATCTGACAGTCAATATAAAAAGTATAAGAGGCTTGATGGGAACCAACAATCCAATAAAACATTCCAGTGGTCAAATACGAGCAGGATTTATTAGATTTTCTGAAAATGACTCCTCCCCTAACAATGCTTATGCTCTTGGAGGTCACTATCATCTTGATACCAAGCGATGGAATGGCATAGAGTTTGGTATCTCTGTCTATACTGTTCTTAATCTTACTACACATCAAAATACCTCATATATTAATCCTGATTTTTTTGATAGAAATAATCATAGTTTTATTCAGGTCACCGAAGCTTACATTGATGGAACATGGCTAAATACCACACTCAAACTAGGAAGACAAATTCTTAATACTCCTCATACAGATAGTGATGATATTCGCATGATTCCAAATTATTTTGAAGCTTATACATTTAAAAACAGTGATATTAAAAACCTTACATTTGAACTAGGATATATCCGAAAAATGGCAGGATGGGAGAACGGTGTAAATCCTGCTTCATTTGTTAACATAGGTCAAAGTTTTGGTACAAAAGATATAGATGGATTATATTATGCTTCTACAACGTATAATGGAATAAAAGATATGTCACTCTCTTTATGGTTTTATCATATTATTGACATTGCAAATATATGGTACGGTGAAATTGCTTATGAACTACATCCCTTAGACTTTCTAGATACCACCTTTGGTATTCAATATGATATATCAGAACAAACTAATATTGCACTTTTAGGTAAACAAGATGCCAAAACCATAGGTATAAGTGCAGAATTTGCATCTGAAATACTAGGGATACATCTATTTACTGCATATAATAAAGATTTTGGAAGGACAGGTGCGTCAAGTCTTAATTTGGGAGGAGGAGCACTTTTCACTTCCATGGAAAACCAAACACTAGATGCACTAGGAGAAGCAGGTGAAGCATGGGTACTAGGACTCGGTTACCATTTTAGTGCCATTGGTATAGATGGTCTCAATGCAGATATTGCATATGGACATTTCGCATCTACTAAAACGTCTAACAATAAAGTAAATGAACTTAATTTTATTGTTGAGTATACCTTAAATGAAAACTTTTCACTTCTTGGAGCCTATGCCTCAACAAAATTTAAAAATAGTCAAACACCCAAAAATACTCAATTTAGAATTATTAGTAACTATAATTTTTAAAGATACACTTTTATTAAAAGGAAGGAAATTACCTTTTTAGCTATATTCCTTGACTGCCGACACAGCCTTTACAGCAGCAGGGAGTAAGGCTTCACTTAAAGCTGGATGTATATATATCATCTCTTTTAAATGTCGTATGTCATTGTCTATATGCATGATGCTTAGTACTTGGTGCATCATGGTTGCACTCTGTGGACCTACAAGATGACAGCCTAGTATCTCATACGTCTTTGGGTCTATGAGAAGCTTGGTTCTAGGGTATTTAATGCGTAAGGACTGTGCTTTAGCACTGGCTCTCCAGCCTTTAGAGATAGCCACATACTCAACGCCTAACTCTTTCGCTTTTTGTTCTGTAAGTCCTACTGAAGCTACTTCAGGGTGGGTAAATACGGCATGAGGCATATATCTGAACGTATGCACACTTTTTTTACCTGAGATGAGCATTTTTTGTAGATGATTGACCTCAGATGCTGCTGCGTGTTGTAACATATGCTCACCCGAAGCATCACCTACTACATATACCCCTTCAACAGCTGTTTCATAGTGGTCATCTCTAGCTATGAAGCCTCTCTCATTTACTTTTATATCTGTGTTTTCTAGTTTTAACGTATCAGTATTTGGCATTCTACCTGTGGCATAAAGTAGTGCTTCACTTTTATGGGTGCTTGTTTCATTTTCTTTGTTTATGAGGGTAAGCACAAAGCCATTTTCATCATGGTTTATCTCTTGAATACTCGTGTTAAATGCAACATCTACATGTTTTGTAAACTCTGCCTTAAACACTTTTCCTATCTCTTCATCTTCATTTTTTAAAATACTTTGGCTACGTACAAGCAACTTCGTCTCCACACCCACTGCGTCAAAAAAGTTCGCCAACTCACAGGCGATGAACCCTGAACCTACTATGGTGATGGAGTTTGGCACTTTACCGATGAGTGGAAAGATGTCATCACTCGTCCATGCTTTTTCATGTGGAGGTGCTATGGGGCGTGTACCTGTGGCTATAACTATCTTTGGAGCAGTGAGCTGTTCGCCATTTACCTCTACTACATAGTTGGAGACAAAAGAAGCCTCACCTGTATATGTTGTAACATTTTCATTGAACTTCGCTCTATAGGCTGGGTCGATACTCTCTATGTAGGCATTGGTATCTTCAAATATCTTCTGCACGTCAATGTTGCTAATGCTGGCATCTATAAAGTGTCTCGATGCATCTTTAATACTACGTGCTACCTCAGCATAACCTATGAGTAGTTTAGAGGGTACACAGCCTCTGTTT
>JAMONG010000028.1 GCA_027066595.1 Sulfurovum sp. | reverse complement strand
AAAATCGTCTTTGAGTATGCACAGAAAAGTAAAACACTTCTCACATTCATACCACTAGGCAACAAAGGGTGGAAAGAGAAGATACAAAAAAGCAGTGCCAGTACCCTACTGTATATTACAGAGATAAATGAATTAAAAAAGTCTGACCTAGAAACCCTTTTGGGTCTTTTACCTGAACACGACTTTATACTCTCTACTACCTCTGAGTTAGAGTGTGACTTTGAAACCATCACCCTTAACACAGACTCTAAACTCTATGACCAAAATGAGATACTCACTATAGATGACTATGTCAAGTTCATCGTTAACAGTTTTCAATATAAGTTTCCAGACACAGAACTCTCTAAAAAGTTAGGTATCTCACGTAAAAGTCTTTGGGAAAAGCGTAAAAAATATGGATTATTTAAAAAGAAATAATCAAAGGATTTCATGATGTCACAAAATAAATCACTCTATATCGATACAGAAGCCCTCTCTACTTTAGCGTTAGTCAAGGCTGGACTCATCGCTCCTGTAACAGGTCTTATGAGTGCCAAAGAAGCCAAAGAAGTGGATGAAACCAAGTTCTATAAAGGTATCGCTTTTCCATTTTCTTTTGTTTTAGCACCCACAGGGGCTAAAAATAAAAAAACACTCACTAGCATCAAAAAAGGTGACATCGTTGACCTTATGACTGGTGGTAAAAAAGTAGGTGAACTCATCGTAGATGAGACCTTTAGCATCGACCCAAAACAACGTCTTAATAACATCTATGGTACCTATGACAAGTCACATCCAGGTGTCAAAAACACCATCGCAAGACTAGGAGAGATAGCCGTTAGCGGAGAATACACTGTAGAGTACCCACTCATCACAGATAACATCAACCGTATACAAAAGATGATTAACAAAACAGGTGCAAAATATATCTCTTCATTGATGCTTGCAGCAAACCCACTCAACCGTGCCCATGAACGGATGATACGTCAAGCCATATCTGATGCAGATTTACTCATTATCTTCCTTAGAAAACCTTTTACTACTGAAGGCTTACGCTATGACATTAGACACAATGCCCTTACCACTTTTGTAGACAACTTTTTGCCACGTAACAAAGTACTCATCATCCCTTTTGAAAACTCTTACATCTTTGCAGGCTATAATGAACTCATCTTAGATGCTCTTTTAGCAAAAAACTATGGCTGTAACCAACTCGTAGTCGGTAAAAACCACGGTGGTCTAGGGCTTTACTACGACAAAAACCGTCTTAACTCTGTCTTTGACCACTGTAAAGAGATAGACATTGACATTAAAACCGTAGATGAGTATGTCTACTGTGACACGTGTAAAACACTGGTGAGTACGACCACTTGTCCACACGGACAACACCACCATGTACATTACCACGCTGAGTCTATCATGAAACTGATACAAACAGGACTCATACCACCATCTATCTTGGTACGTAAAGAGGTATCTGCCAACATCTTGGCGGCACTCTTTCCTGAGCGTTTTGAGAACCTCCAAGAGATGCACTACTCTCTCATGCCAGGTTCTGGTCTACTCGAACAACAAAGTGAAGAGCAGTTCTACTTAAAGCTCATCAAGCTCTACCAAACCTCATCACTCACATAGGAGATGTTATGACATTACAAAAACTCTTTTTAACCTTTGGTGGTGCAGGTCTTAGCCCAAAAGCACCAGGTACGGTAGGTACATTGGCTTCACTCCCTGTGGGACTTGCCATTTTGTATTATCTTGGTATCAATACCCTCTTTTTAGTCACGCTTGCCATTACCCTCATAGGTATCTTTGAAATCAACAAATACGAAAAAACCACAGGTACCCACGACCAACAACACATCGTCATAGACGAAGCAGCAGGTATGTGGCTAGCCCTCATGATAGCCCACTCGTCAGCTCTTACCATGACCTACCCTTACGCAGAGATACTTGCCATCATCTTAAGTTTCGCAACATTTAGACTCTTTGACATCTGGAAACCCTCTACCATAGGCTGGATAGACAGAGAACTTAAAGGTGGGCTGGGTGTCATGCTTGATGATGTCCTAGCAGGAATCGCAGGAGGGCTACTCTCTGTAGTGATTATGATGGGGATTGGGAAGTTAGTTTAACTTTCCACTTCGTCTTAAAATATTTAGATTATTATAATTATAATCTAAGATTAATTTTTAGGTAATATACTTTCTTTATACTTTTCATGTGACTCACATAAATTATAAAGGATTTCACATGAAAAATATATTAGGTCAAGTAACAGCTTTTATAATAATAGCAATAGGTGTACTATTTTATAACATTATACTAGCTACAGGTATTGTAAGAAAATAACCATAAGCATTAGAGAAGCTCATCATACGATTAACTTCTCCAAAACACCCATAACCAACCCCTCATACTCACCCAAACTCTCCGCACTTACCTCATCACCAGAGCGGAACATCTTATGGTACTTCTCTAAAGATTTGCGTAAATCATCATCTAGCCATTTCTCTTTAAAGCTACTGTCCATAGACAAGTCTTCTACCTCACGTAAGGCATGAGAACGTGTGGCGATGTGGTAGGCATGGAAGATGGCACGTCCTAGTAGTATGTAGGGAAAGTTTCTGTTCTCCATGGGGCCTATTTGCAAGTAGCGTTTTCCCAGTTTTTGTCCTAGTACTTTTACCTCAGAGAGTTCGTTAAAGCCAAAGTATGCTCCAGTACCACCTACAAGTGCTCCTATGGCACCTCCTAGCAACAAAGTATGCCCAGCAAAGAGTAAGTCTATGCCTGCACCTGTCACTGCTCCTGATGTGGCTCCTGTGATGATGAGTTCTTTACGTGTTAGTCCAAAGACAGAAGCAGACTCTTTAGAAAAAAGGTCCAAGCCGTCAAAGGTAAGCAGGGCTTGTTCTTTTTGTAAGTGGTCATGGTTCCATATTTGTTCTATTTGCTTTTGGGTTTTA
>JAMONG010000027.1 GCA_027066595.1 Sulfurovum sp. | reverse complement strand
TATGAAACTTGACGTTCTTGATGGATTTAAAGAAGTTAAAGTGTGTGTAGCGTATGAAGTAGAGGGTAAAGAGATAAACTATGTACCTTACGATTTAGAAGATGCAACACCTATCTATAAGTCATTTCCAGGTTGGGACAAGACAGAAGGTGTAAGAGTATTTGATGACTTACCAGATACGGCAAAATCATACATTGAAGCACTTGAAGAGATGATAGGGACAAAAATGGGGATTATCTCCACAAGTCCAGAGCGTGCCGATACAATAATTAGATAATAAAAGGGGTAGTAATGAGATTAAAACCACAACAAACAGGATATGTAGCAACCAAAATCGGAATTGATTTAGCCAATGCACCTTTTATTACCATGCCTAAAGGTAGAGAAGCAGTGGTTGAAGCATGTAAAGCTATTATCGATGCAAATCTTGCGAAAGAGCATGCTCTTGATGAGAAAGTACATAAGATTCTTGATGAAAATTATGATGAAATAGAGTTTCAACTTGCAGATGAGAGACAGCTCTTTTTTATGATAAAGAAGAAGATGGCAGCTGATGCTGGTGTGATTATGAATTATGATGACCGTTATAATGATTTGGCTCACCTTATCTTGGATGAACTGTATGAGAACTACCTAGCAGAGTATGAGGTCAATGAAAACCAAGTAAAAAACGTGATTTTTAAAGCCTTTAAAGCCTTTGCTGATGCCTATGATGAGATAGATGACATTGTCTATGACAAAATCAGAGGTATGGAAAAAGAAGTTATCCCAGGAAGCCAAGACTATGAGCTTCTTTACGAAAGGTTTTATCAAGAAGAACTTTCTAAAAGAGGAATGTTGTAATGGCAAAGGTTTCACTCTATTTTGAAAATGGACTATTGTTAGAGGGTAAAAGCTTTGGTGCAACGGGTACATCTGTAGGAGAAGTTGTATTTAATACCTCTCTTACAGGCTACCAAGAGATAGTGACTGACCCATCATATGCAGGGCAGTTTGTTACATTTACAATGCCTGAGATAGGTAATGTTGGATGTAACGTACAAGATATGGAAAGCAAGGGTGCATACTGTAAAGGTATCATCGTTCGTACATACCAAGATAGACCTTCTAACTTTAGATGTGAAGAGACGCTTGCAGTACTTTTAGAGAAAAATGGTGTACTTGGTATTTGTGATATTGACACGAGATTCATCACAAAAATGCTGCGTGAAGAAGGTGCTATGATGATGGTGGCTTCTACGGAAATTCATGACGTGGAAGAACTTAAAAAAGTACTAGAGACTTCTCCTCGTATAGAAGATGTAAATTACATTGAGCAGGTAAGTACCAAAGAAACGTATGTACATACTGAAGCACGTTACTCAACAGATACTTTTGAATATGAGAAACCTCAGACCACGAAAAAAATCATTGCCCTTGATTTTGGTATCAAAAGAAACATTCTTAACGAGCTTACACATGCGGGTATGGAAGTAACGGTTGTCCCTAACACGATGTCTGCAGAAGACATTATCACAAAAATCGATAGTAAAGAAATAGATGGGGTATTTTTATCAAATGGTCCTGGTGATCCATTGATTTTAAAAGAAGAACAAGAGAAGATTAAAAAGCTCATTGCTCATAAAGTACCGCTTTTTGGTATTTGTCTTGGTCATCAACTACTTTCTATCGCTCATGGATATGATACCTATAAATTACAGTTTGGACACCATGGGGGTAATCACCCAGTGATGAATGCCATGACAAATGCAGTTGAAATCACAGCACAAAATCATAATTATAATGTACCAGATAATATTATAGAAGTAGCAACAGTAACCCACACAAATTTGTTTGACAATACCATCGAGGGGCTAAAGTATAATGACTCACCAACGATGTCAGTACAACATCATCCAGAAGCAAGCCCCGGTCCACATGAATCAGCATACATCTTTGGCGAATTTGCCAAGATGCTTTAGGGGTTAGTATGAATATAGCAATCCTATTCGGAGGCTCAAGCTTCGAACATGAAATCAGCATTGTCTCTGCGATAACTATGAAAAAAGTACTTAAAAAATCTATACTTACTTATATTTTTGTGAGTAGCGACAGAAAATTTTACCTCATTGATACTGATAAAATAAACTCTAAACTTTTTTCATCAGGTGAATACAAAAAATCTAAAGAACTTACATTAAAACAAGGTGGGTTTTTTATAGATGGGATGTTTGGTTCAAAGTCTGTAAATTTTGATGTAGTGTTAAACCTCATTCATGGACGTGATGGTGAAGATGGAAAAATAGCTTCAATGATGGAATTTTTCAACATACCTTTCATTTCCCCACGTATGGAAGCTTCAGCACTCTCATATAACAAACTCTATACAAAGTTTTTGGCAGAAAGCTTAGGGGTTAAAACGGTAGCCTATGAGTACCTCTCAAAAGATGATGAGAGAAAAGTGACTATGGATTACCCTGTCATTATCAAGCCTGTACGTTTAGGTTCAAGTATTGGGGTAAGCATTGTAAAAGAGGAAACTGAACTTGACTATGCTTTAGATGTAGCATTTGAGTTTGATACTGATGTGATAGTAGAACCTTTTATAGAAGGGGTTAAAGAGTTTAACCAAGCAGGATGTTTCACATCTGAATGGGAACTCTCTATTGTTGAAGAGCCACAAAAAGAAGAATTTTTAGATTTTGAAAAAAAGTATATGGATTTTTCACGTGATTCACAAGTCTTGGCAGCAAATATTGATGATGCTTTAATATCTCAAATCCAAGAGAGTTTTAAAACTATTTATAACTCTCTCTTTAAAGGAAGTATCATCCGTTGTGATTTCTTTGTCGTAAATGGTGAAGTTTTACTTAATGAAATTAATCCAATACCAGGCTCTATGGCAAACTATCTTTTTGAAGATTTTGAAGCGATGGTTTCAAGGTTATTTGAAAACTTACCTACAGAAAATAGTATTTCTGTAGATTATCAATACATACACTCCATTCAGTCTGCAAAAGGCAAAGCCTAATATAAATTTATAATTTTTATTTTAAAATAAGAATTATAAAAACTTATAATTAAATTAAATATCTTCTTTTTTGTGTAAATAATATGTAAAATTAGTCATATATTACTTTTATTACACTTCACCTATAGTCTTTTCATTGCCGTTTAAGTAGATGTATTTTAAACTAACTGCAATATTTTATTAAATATGAAAACATAGGGAGGGTTAATGAAAAAACTTTTGATGCTTGTATTCTTTAGTTTGGTAGTAGTACAAGCTGGATCACTAGGAGTAAATGAAAAATTAGGTGAGTATATTCCTCTTGATTTAACATTTATAGATGAAAATGGAAAAAGTAAGACATTAAAAGAGTATATGGATGGGAAGCCAACACTTATCTCTTTAAATTATTTTAGATGTGGAGGTATATGCGGTCCACAACTATCTGATATGGCTAAGCTGTTATCAAAGCTTGATTTGTCTGAAAATACAGATTATAAGGTCTTAACAATTAGTTTTGCACCTGATGAAACACCTCCTTTAGCTAAAGCAAAAAGGGATATGTATCATAAAGTTATCACACGACCTTATGTACAAGATGCTTGGCACTTTTTATTGAGTGAAAACAACTCTTCTGCCATTCTTGCAGATAAAGTTGGATTTAGTTACAAAAAGACAGTTACGGAGGCAGGTGTAGTAGATTGGATACATGCGGCTACCTTGATTGTGGTTTCTCCAGAGGGGAAAATCACACGCTATTTAAATGGAATCGAGCAATTACCATTTGATGTGAAAATGTCAATATGGGAATCTGCCCAAGGCAAAGTTGGACCAACTATAGCAAAAACATTACTGTATTGCTTCTCTTATGACCCTAAAGGAAAAACATATGTTTTCGCTTGGGAAAAAATAGCAGCAACAGTAATTTTAATTATAACGATTATCTTTTTTATAT
>JAMONG010000026.1 GCA_027066595.1 Sulfurovum sp. | reverse complement strand
TCATTTGGAAGTAAATTATCCCTTAGGAATATTAAGATGGAACAAACATTATCAATCATTAAACCAGATGCAGTAGCTAAAAACGTAGTAGGTCAAATTTTGGCTAGATTTGAAGCAGCTAATCTTAGAATTGCAGCAACGAAAAAAATTAGACTTAGCCGTGTAGATGCTGAAGCATTTTATGCTGTTCATGCTGAAAGACCTTTCTTTAAAGATCTTGTAGAATTTATGGTTTCTGGTCCAGTTGTTGTGACTGTACTTGAAGGTGAAAATGCAATGCAAACAAACAGAGACCTTATGGGTGCTACTAACCCTGCTGAAGCAGAAGCTGGAACGATCAGAGCGGACTTTGCAGATAGCATTGATGCAAATGCAGTTCACGGTTCTGATTCTGTTGAAAATGCAACAAATGAAATTAATTTCTTCTTTGCACAGAGAGAAATCAATTAAGTAAAAAACTATGCAAATAGTTTTTGATAAGATAAATTCCACAGCGAAACCTATTGAACTTTCTTCAAAAGGTGTGACGCTTGATGGGACATTACAAAAAAGTGGTTATCATCAAGTTACTTTGGATGCTACACTTCATGGATGTTTTGACTTAGATTGTGATAGATGTGGAGACACATATAACTATAACATGAACACTAAGTTGAGACTTAAATTAAGTGATTTGGTTTCTGAAGATAAAGATGATTTGGATATAATTGAATTTTTAGATGGCAAAATTGACCTTTTGTACATACTAGAGAGTGAAATTACATCAATAGAAAGCTCTTATCATTATTGTGACAAATGTGACGGTAATGATGAAGAGTTTGAGATTGAATATTAAGGAATTATTATGGCAGTACCTAAAAGACGTGTGAGTCACACAAGAGCAGCGAAAAGAAGAACACATTACAAATTGACATTACCAATGCCAGTTAAAGATGCAGATGGAACATGGAGAATGCCTCACCACATGAATATGACTACTGGTGAGTACAAAACAACTAAAGCGTAATCGATGATACGAATCGCGATTGACGCAATGGGTGGGGACTTTGGTCCTGAACCCGTTATAGAAGGTGTGATTCAAGCACTGGATGAAAAAAAATTCTTACCTATACTTGTAGGTGACAAAGATAAAATACTCGAGTACCTCCCACAATATTATGTTGATAAAGTAGAGTTTGAACAAGCTACAGATATCATCGCTATGTCAGATGCTGCAACAGATGCACTTAAGCGTAAAGATTCTTCTATTTTTAAAGCTGTAGAACTTGTACGAGATGGTAAAGCTGACGCTGTACTCTCTGCTGGTCACTCAGGTGCTACAATGACAGCTGCAACATTACGTATAGGTAGAATTCCTGGTATTAAAAAACCTGCTCTTGCTACCCTTATGCCAAGTATCACTAAAGATAAAACGTTGGTATTGGACGTTGGTTCAGTGACAGATTGTAAACCTGAAAATCTTTTTCAATTTGGTGCGATGGGTGAAGCCTATGCCTCTAAGATTATGAAGATTAAAAACCCTAAAGTAGGTTTACTTGCAAATGGGAGCGAAGACTCTAAAGGGAATGAACTCACTAAAGCAACTTTCCCATTACTCAAGGCATTAGATGGTTTCATCGGTAATGTTGAGGGTAAAGATATCTTCAATGGTAAAGTAAGTGTGGTTGTCTGTGATGGATTTACTGGAAATATCTTACTAAAAACAGCAGAAGGTGCGGTATCTACGATATTTGACTTGATGAAGCAGTATATACGTAAGTCTTTGCCTGCAAAAGTGGGTGCATTGATGATGAAGAAAAAAGTCTTTGGCAACATGAAAAAGCAAGTAGACAAAGATGAGTATGGTGGTGCACCACTGCTTGGTCTTAAAGGTTGTGCTATTATCTCTCATGGAGCCTCTAGCCCTAAAGCGATTAAAAATGCAGTATTTCAGGCTATCTCTTATGTAGAGTCTGATGTGAATACAACGATAGAAGCACTTTTAGAACAAAGTAAATAATACTATATTCCACTAAGGTACAAGTTCTTACTTGTACTTTAGTATTCCCTCTATTTTTAGAAGTTACCCATTAAACTTATGGTAAAATAAATCCAATAATGTGTTAAGGATGTCTATGTCACAAATTTATGCTTCATTTAAATCTATAGGTGCGTATGTACCAGAGAAGATTTTAAGTAATGCTGATCTTGAAAAGATGGTAGATACCACAGATGAGTGGATACTTAAGCGTACAGGTATCTCAGAGCGGCACATAGCTGCAGTTGATGAAGTAACAAGTGATATGGGAGCAAAAGCTGCTAAGCTTGCCATAGAGCGTTCTGGTATAGCCACAGAAGAGATAGACTTAGTACTTTGTGCAACTGTCACACCTGATTATTTTAACATGCCTTCAACGGCGTGTATTATCTCCGATAAACTAGGCATAAACAATGTTCAGGCGTTTGACATCTCTGCAGCGTGTAGTGGATTTGTCTATGTGCTTTCTGTTGCAAAGGCATTTATAGAGTCTGGTATGAAGAAAAATGTACTGGTTATCGGTGCAGAGAAATTCTCTTCAATAGTAGACTATACAGATAGAAGTACCTGTATCTTGTTTGGTGATGGAGCAGGGGCTGCGATAATATCTGCTACTAGCAATAAAGAAGAGGGTTTTATAGATTTACACGCTTCAGCAGATGGTGCATATGCAGACTTCTTGGTAACACCTGCACCTGGAACGGTAAATCCTGTGAGTCAAAAAGTGATAGATGAAGGGCTTAATTTCGTTCAGATGAAAGGAAATGAAACCTTTAAACTAGCAGTGAAAACATTGACAAAAGATGTTAAAGAGATACTGGCTAAAAATAAGATAAATTCGGAAGATATTCCGCATTTTATTCCTCATCAGGCAAATTACCGTATCATCAAAGCGGTGGGTGATGCTCTAAAGATGAAAGAGGAACAAGTAGTGCTTACCGTTGGTAAATATGGTAACACTTCAGCGGCTTCCATTCCTATGGCTATTAATGATATTTGGGAGTCTGGTAGACTTCAAAATGGGGAGTTGATGTTACTTGATACTTTTGGTGGAGGACTTACTTGGGCTTCTGCACTTTTACCTTTTGCAGGAAAGAGTAAATAGTATCGTGAAAATTGGGTTTATCGGAGACATTGTAGGTAAACCCGGTCGTTTGATGCTCAAACGACATCTTAAACGTCTTCAACAAGAACACTTCATAGACTTTACCATTGCCAATTATGAAAATGCCTCTCATGGTTTTGGACTCACTGAAAAAAACTGCATAGAACTGCTTGGGTATGGTATAGATATGATGACAGGTGGTAATCACTCTTTTGATAAAAAAGAGATACTTGAAATATTTGATAAATATCCACTTATTCGTCCTATCAATTACCCTAAAGACATCCCTGGTGAGGGCTTGTATAGAACTACACTTTTAGGGCATGAACTAGCCATTATCAACCTCATGGGACACTACACCATGCCTATGGTAGATAACCCTTTTACGATGATAGTAGAAGAGGTTAAAAAACTTCAAGCTCAAAATGTAAAACATATCATCATAGACATACACGCAGAAGCCAGTTCTGAAAAGAATGCTTTACGTCAGATGCTTAAACATGAAGTCTCTGCTATACTTGGCACACATACCCATGTGGCTACAGATGACTTACAGGTAGTCGATGGTTGTTGTTACATCACAGATGTGGGGCTTACGGGCTGTAGAGATGGTGTGATAGGCATGGATGATGTTGTGCCTGTAAAACGTTTTTTGACATCATTAGGGGGACACTATGATGTCCCTGATGAGTGTAAGGCTATCTTTCAGATGGTTGTTTTTGAACTTGATAATGAAGGGCGTTGTGTCGGTGCGGAGAAGATAAAGATACATGATGATAAGCCTAAGATTGTGACTGGGGCTTGGATAGATTAAAGTGTAAGTGTAAACACTGCCCCATCCCTGTTATTTTTAACACGTAATTTCCCTCCCATATTTTTCTCTACAATCAT
>JAMONG010000025.1 GCA_027066595.1 Sulfurovum sp. | reverse complement strand
CTATTCTTTTCTTTAAAGATGGTGAAATGGTAGACCAAATGGTTGGTGCAGCTTCTAAAGATGCATTTGCTGAAAAAATCAACGCAATACTCTAAGGTATGCAATTTAAAGAGGGATTTCCCTCTTTTGTACACTTCTTTTACACTTACCCCTTATTAGACTTTAAATTTAAATACTTAACCAAGCTTTACATTGTATAATTTGTTTAATTATTTACACTCTTTTTCTAAGGATATAAAATGTTGGATTGTGCGATTATCGGTGGTGGGCCAGCAGGCTTAACTGCAGGACTATACACAACACGTGGTGGACTCCAAAATGTGACATTGTTTGAGATGGGTGTTCCTGGTGGACAGATTACGAAAAGTTCTGAGATAGAAAATTATCCAGGGTTTTTTGACAGTTCTAAAACAGGGTTAGACTTTATGGATACATGGCAAAAACAGTGTTTTCATTTTGGACTCAAGCATGAGATGAAAAAAGTTGAGTCTATAGAAAAAACAGGTGAATATTTTAACATTACGCTAGAAGGTGGTGAGATGGTAGAGGCTAAAACGGCTATCATCTGTACAGGTGCGGTACCACGACGTGCAGGGTTTAATGGTGAAGACGCATTTTATGGTAGAGGTGTGAGTACCTGTGCTACGTGTGATGGATTTTTCTATAAAGATAAACCAGTCACTATTTTAGGTGGAGGGGACACTGCACTTGAAGAAGCATTTTTCCTTTCTAATATCTGTTCAGACGTCTATGTGGTGCACAGAAGAGATGAGTTTAGAGCAGCACCTCCGACTCTTGATAGAGCTATGAGAAAAGAGAATATTCATTTCATCACTGATTCTCTGATAGATGAAGCCTATGGTGATGCCATGGGACTTCAAGGTGTGAAGATAAAAAATCTTAAAACAGATGAGATAACCGATATGTCTAACACAGGACTTTTTGTATTTGTAGGACAAGATGTTAAAAATGATGTACTAAAAGACAAACAAGGTGAGTTTATCTGCAAGATGAACGAGCTAGGTCAAGTCGTCGTTGATTTAAAAATGCATACATCTGTGGAAGGTCTATTTGTCGCAGGTGACTTGCGTATAGATGCACCCAAACAAGTAGTATCTGCAGCAGGTGATGGTTCTATCGCAGCACTGCAAGTAATTTCATATATACAGGAGCAACAATAATGACTAGAGTAGGTTTAGTAGGTAGTACAGGTAGAGTAGGAAATCTTCTTATAGATTCTTTGTTACATGATGATGTTTTACCTTTAAGTGCAGTACATGTATTTGATGAGATTAAAAGAGATTTACCAAGTGATGTACTTGTAACCAATAGTATGAAAGCACTGTTAGAAAACTGCGATGTCGTGATAGACTTTTCAGCTCCTGTAGCCACACAAACACTATGTGAAGCAGCACTTGAAAACCCAACGCCATTGGTCATAGCCACAACAGGCTTTAGTGAACATCAAAATAATCTTATGAAAGAAGCCTCTACTAAGATGCCCGTTTTGTATGCGTCAAATATGTCAGCAGGTATCGCACTACTTAAACAACTCGTAGAACAAGTATCTCGTACACTACAAGACTTTGATATAGAGATAGTAGAACAACACCATAAACATAAAGTAGATGCTCCAAGTGGAACAGCACTTACCTTAGGTGAGTTTGCCGCTAAAGGAAGAGGGCTTGACCTTGATGCAGTGCGTGTTTCTGGTCGTGATGGTCAAATAGGGGCTAGAACCAAAGATGAGATAGCTGTGATGGCACTGCGTGGTGGTGACATCGTAGGGCGACATACGGTAGGATTTTACAATGATGGTGAGTTTTTAGAGCTTAACCATACAGCAACTTCACGTGAGACCTTTTCAAAAGGTGCGATACGTGCGGCAAAATGGTTGGTCAACCAAGAGAGCGGTTTTTACTCTATCAATGACTGTTTAGGAATATAATATGTGTGCAATCGTCGGAGTTTTTGGAGCTAAAAAAGCGTCAACAGTAGCGTACTATTCGCTTTTTTCTATGCAGCACCGTGGACAAGAAGCCACAGGTATCTCTGTTGCTAATGGCAAAAAAATAAAGCTCTATAAAAAACGAGGTATGGTCTCAGATGTCTTTTCACAGGCTACGCTTGATAGTATGGAGGGTTCATGTGCCGTAGGGCATAACCGTTACTCTACAGCAGGGAGTGAATCTGCGGGAGATGCTCAACCCGTGTTTGCTAAGTACAAACTAGGTGAAATTTCTGTGGTACATAATGGTAACCTTATTAACAAACATGAAGTTCGTAATGAGCTTATAGATAAAGGTGCTATCTTCCAAACAGATATGGACACTGAAAACATTATTCATCTCATCGCTAAATCTCAAAAAGATGCTTTGGTTGACCGTATTAAAGATATGTTGACTAAGATAGAGGGTGCTTACTGTTTAGCCATTCAAAGTCGTAAAAAGATGTTTGTTATTCGTGATAGATTTGGGATTCGTCCTTTGAGTTTAGGAAAGTTTAAAGATGGTGGGTATATCGTGGCATCAGAGACTTGTGCCTTTGATTTGGTAGGTGCAGAGTTTATACGTGATGTCAAACCAGGAGAGATGCTTACTTTTGAAGAAGGTAAAGAGCCTCATTCTGAGATGGTGTTTGAAGCAGATTATCACCCTTGTGCATTTGAGTATATTTATTTCGCAAGACCTGACTCTATCATAGATGGTAAAAATGTCTATGAAATGCGTTTAGAGATGGGTAAAAGACTTGCACGTGAAACTCCTGTAGATATTGACCTTGTACTACCTGTACCAGACTCTGGAGTGGCAGCAGCCAAAGGGTATGCCGATGGACTGGGCGTTCCTTTTGAGATGGGTATTGTACGTAACCACTATGTGGGGCGTACATTCATTGAGCCAACACAAGAGATACGTGACTTGAAAGTAAAACTTAAACTCTCTCCTGTTAAACATCTGATAGCAGGTAAAAGAGTAGCAATTATCGATGACTCTTTGGTACGTGGTACAACATCGAAACAGATAGTCCGTATGCTTAAAGAAGCAGGGGCTAAAGAGGTACATATGCGTATTGCAGCTCCTGAGATAAAGTACCCTTGTCGTTATGGTATAGATACCCCAACCAAAGCTGAACTTATCTCTACCAAATTTACCCCTGAAGAGATAGCCAAAAATATGGGTGCAGACTCTTTAGGGTTCCTCTCTATAGAGGGGCTTAAAGAGTCACTTGGGTCTGATAGAGAGTATTCATTGGTAAGTTTCGATGGAAAGTATTTTGCTGGTGGAAATGCAGATAGTTCAGGGTGTTCAGTAGGTTAACTTACTGAGGCGTTGTAGTTATAACAACACCATGATATTTATTTACTTCTACTCTCTTTTTCTGTAATACCAGACATTCCAAACCTTCTTCCTAACTCTTGTTTTACACGATCAGGGGAGATGTCTCTGTAGCCCAAACCTACCAGTGTATGGTAAAGTAAATCAGCACTTTCATAGATGACTTGTTCATCACTCTCTTCATTTATGGCAACACAGACCTCATCTGCCTCTTCACGGATTTTACTGAGCATAAGAGCTTTATCATCGAGCAGTTTTTTAGTCCATGATTTTTGTTCTTTGGGTGCATTTTTGCGTTCGAGTATAGTATGATAAAGTGTATCTACTACACCATACATGGCAGTGGTATCTACCTCTTTTTCTAAGATGACTTTATCTTGTATCACGGAGGTAAAGAAGCAACTTTTTGTACCTGTATGGCAGGCAACGCCATTTTGTTTTATTTTGAGTATGACAGTGTCTGCATCACAGTCAAGAAGTATATCTTTTACCTTTTGTGTGTGGTTAGAGCTTTCACCCTTTTTCCAGATACGCTGTTTACTTCGACTAAAGTAGTGTGCATATCCAGTTTGTAGGGTAAGGGTATATGCTTCTTCATTCATGTAGGCTAACATGAGTACTTCTGAAGTCTTAGCATCTTGTGCGATGGCAGGGATGAGGGGGTTTTTATTCCAGTCGATA
>JAMONG010000024.1 GCA_027066595.1 Sulfurovum sp. | reverse complement strand
AAATAAAGTACAAGTTCGGTTCCCCCAACGCCATGGCTTTTTACTGGTTCTAACGTTATCATATACGCTAAGTGAGAAAGCCCAAAGACAAACATCATCAAACCCCATTGCACGCGTGAGGTATTTTCTAAAAACCCTTTAGTCTCACCTATGAGTACTTGCTTAAAAGGTAAAAGTAAAAAGAGAAATACAGGTATCCAAATAATAAACATACCATACCAACCAATACCAGCAAAATAATATTGAGGGATAATGGACAAATAGGCATAAAACATCACCCGTCTGTCTGTCTGACGAGAAGGGATAAGGGTAAAATATTCTTTGAGTGCTAAGTAAGACAAAAACCCAAAGAAAAACATAGCCATTGTAGTATGTAACATTGCACCTACAGTAAAAAACCCAATGATAATCCACCACGAGTTAATGCGATCTTTCAACTCTTGTGTAGGAAACTTGACATAAATGAGTATAGTAGCCACAATAAGAGCAAGTAAAATAACCCCTAAGACAATACCCGTTTGAACACTTACCATTATGCCAATCCTCGTTTAGCTCTGTTATATACAGTCACCATACCTAGCATTATAGAAAGAAGTAACAATCCATCAGCCCACCAACCAGGAGTGAGTCCAAGCCCTATAAGTAATGCTAGAAGTCCCACAACAAATGCTCTATCGCTTTTACCCATAGGACCATCATAACGACGTGTACCTCCTATGACTGCACCTAAAATACCAGCTACTTCGGTAAAAAGTCCCACCACTACAAAAAGTACCACCAAAACAGGAGAAAGTCCAGCTATATACGCCAATGGTAAATAGAGTGCCACATCGGAGATAACATCAGCAAGTTCATTGAGCATTGCCCCTTTATCGCTCATCATATTATGTTCTTTAGCGAGTATGCCATCTATGGCATTAAGTGCCATACGTATAAACATGACAAAAGGTATGAGTAATAGTGTCCAAGTAGCACCATCTGTCATCACAACAAACGCCCCTGTAATAATGGAAAGTATAAGTGCTGCCCATGTCACTTGATTGGGTGTTATGCCCTTTGTATATAAACTATCAACAATAGGTCGCAGTAACGCTTGAAACTTTGGTTTTAAATCATAAATAGTCATTATTTTCCTTTTTTAAGTGTAAGATCATTATACTATGAACCTTCTAAAGGCTAATATGCACACATTTAAGTAAGTATCTCACAGTATTTCACTTTTAAGATTTCGATCTTTTGAGAAGCTGCATTAAACAATTCATAGTGTTCTATCCCTTCTACACATAAATGTTTATGGCGTTCATACGAAGCCAATACTTTTTTAGCTTTTTCTTTTACATTTTTTCTGTCACGTTTGATGTGTTCAAATGTAATGGCTGCATTAATGTACCCTTTAGCGAGGTTTGCCAAAGGATGTTTTTTTAGACGTAAAGGATGCCATGCTTCTTCCATCACTTCATGGGCTTCAAAATATTCTTTTTCATCCAAAAGTTTTAAGTAGGTTTTTATAGCACCTTCTAAGTCTTCATTCATTGTTAACATTACTTTATAGCCTTTATTTATCTTTTGTGTATAATACCTGACTATAACATAAAGTGATTCAAATGAGAAGAACTAAAGTTCACTACAGGGAGGTACTAAATGCCAAATCTTGCAAAACAAGAGAAAGAAACTATTAGAGCTAAAATCGAAACTGATATTAGCAATCTAACACTACAAATCAAAAATCTTGAAGAAAAAGTAAAACCCATCTCACCAGACTGTGGACTGGGTCGTCTCACTCGTCTTGAAGCCATGGGAGAACAAGATGTCAATAACAAAATACTAGACGAGTCCCGTATAAGGCTCACACGTCTAAACAATGCCCTTCAGCGTATAAATAAACCGATGTTTGGCATCTGCATAGAGTGTGAAGAAGTCATAGGAGTTGGACGCATGTCTGTACGTCCTGAAAGTGTACGATGTGTAGCCTGTGCGAATCTATTATAGAACGTCATTAGAGCAAAGCTCACTTACCTACGCTAACGCTATGTTTCCTTCAGCAGGAAGCTCAAGAAACTAGTTTCTTTTTACAGACTTTCTATATTTCCCACAACCTTACCGATGATGGTAACTTCATCTGCACTTACAGCTTGTGGTGGGTAAAGGCTATTATCTGAAATGAGCTCTACCATGCCATCGGCTCGTTGTTGAATACGTTTTATAAATAATCCTCCTGTGGTTGATGCGATGAAAATACCATTTTTATTAATGTTAGTTTGTGTTCTATCTACAAAGACGATGCTTCCATCTTGGAGGGTTGGCTCCATAGACTCACCATCTACATGAATGGCTTCAAGTTCTGTGTTTCCCATACCTACCATATTATGCATAATCTTTTCATCTATACTGATGTTCTCAAAATTTTCATCAAATACATCTGCTCCACCTCCAGCACTTGCTCTAAGTTCAGAAAAGTAACGCACTTGAAAAAACTTCTCTGTCTCCTCTTTAAGCATATCTACTGCTTGGTCAAAAAAAAGCCAATTCACCGAAATCTTTTTTAACGCACAAAACTCAAGTATCTCTGCATATGGAATAGAATTTCTTTTTTTCATAGAAGCAAAAGTTCCCTGAGGAATACCTAGAGCCTCTGCAACATGCTTATCAAATACTTTTGTGCCTATGCTACTTTCAGAAAGTACATCTTTCAATTTATTCACTATATCATTCAAATTCATCATTTTCTATCCTTTTTAGTAAAAAATTATCCAAAATCACTGAATAATTGCTCCGATTTAGTATATATATAGGTAATTATATGGTTTTTTTCTTAAAAATATGTCAATTTGCAATATTTTTAATACTTTTTTTTATTTATATGTATAATTTGACATATTTAGGTTCTAAAACTTCTATATTGAGTTTTAGTGAGATGACTAGCATATACACACTATATGCACATAGTTTTTATAGAGTAAATTAGAAAGGATTTAAAATGAGTTATTCACAAAATAAAGAGTTATTAAGTTATGCGATGAGAATGGGATGTAAAACAGCAGCAGAATTTGCACTGTTTTTAAAAGCAAGAAATTCTATTCTTGCTCTCTAACCAAAAAATAAAACCTTTACCTCATCACCTACTGCTTTAGAAGTATCATCTTCTGTAGTCACTAAAAGTGCAGCATTATCAAGCATGTTGGTAAGTATGGCAGATGAGCCTACTTTTTTGCCCTTGAAATCGACATAGTACTCACCTTGAAGCAAAGAGACATTACACGCTGTAAACTCTGCTTTTTTAGCACGTTTCACAAATGGCTCTCCTAGTTTCGCTTTGACCTGACGTAAACTAGCCTTACCCTGTTGTAATTTTTCTATGAGGGGTACTAGGTAAAGCAGTGCCGTAACTGTAGATGAGTAAGCAAAGCCTGGTAAACCTATGATGAACTTGTCATCCTTCCGTGCTACCATAATGTGCTGTCCTGGTTTTACACGTACTCCCTTAAAGACTACATCACACCCAAGCTCATAAATGACATCCTTCACAAAGTCAAAGTCACCCACGCTCACACCACCTGTAGTCACTACGATGTCAGATTTCTCTAAGGCATCAGAGATTTCCCTAGTTATCGTCGCTTTATCATCTTTGATACACCCTAGCTGTAGTGGCACACCATCATACTTTTTAACGATGGCTTCCAAAATGTAGTTGTTTGATGAGCGAATTTGAGCGTCATTGGTCTGCTCTTTCCCAAGTTCAAGTAACTCAGAACCTGTAGAGATAATAGCCACAGTTGGCTTTTCATACACAAGCACATTGGCTATATTCAAACTAGCCAGCACGCCTATCTGAGGGAAGTCTATTTTCGTCCCTTTCGGTATGAGTAATTGACCCTTAGTATAGTTCTCTCCTACTTCACGGACAGAAAAACCTTGAGGTACTTCTTCTTTGATGACTATCTCATCGCCTTCTACTTCTACATTTTCTATGGGGATGAGTGTATCAGCTCCATGAGGCATAAGGGAACCTGTAAATGTTTTGATACATGTACCCCCTATCACCTCTTCTTTTAATG
>JAMONG010000023.1 GCA_027066595.1 Sulfurovum sp. | reverse complement strand
ACTTATGATGATAGGATGTGTGGAAGACCCAACCAGTGGTAGCATCTGGCTAGGTGATGAAAAAGTCTATGAAGATAAGTGGCTTACAAAAGAGACCAGAAAAATAAGACGAGAGAAGATAGGATTCATCTTCCAAGCACACTATCTCATACCTTTTTTAAATGTGATTGATAACGTGACTTTAGTACCTCAAACCAATGGTGTACCTGAAAAAGAAGCACATGCTTTTGCTATGGAACTTTTAGAGTATTTTGACATTGCAGATAAGTCTCACAGTATGTCTTCTGAGCTTTCAGGTGGGCAAAACCAGAGGGTTGCCATAGCAAGAGCCTTGGCAAATAAACCTCAAATTATCCTAGCAGATGAGCCTACCGCTGCACTTGATACGGGTCGTTCCGTCTCCGTGGTACAGATGCTTAAGAAAATAGCCTTAGACCAAAATGTGGCTATCATCATGGTGACACATGATGAAGCGATGCTACCATTTTGTGACCGTATTTTAAAAATAGAAGATAAAATAGTTGTCTCACATGAAGTACCCAAACATGCAGATATGATTTAAATCATCTTCATAATAATATCTTCTAGAGAGTTTGCACTCATGCGCATTCTCTTACTAATCTCTTTTATTTGAGAGAGTAACTCTTTATGTATAAATATTTTCTTCGTCTCTTCCGAACGTGCAAGTTCTGACATTTTAGCTACATAGATATCGACAAGCTCATCATAACACTCTCTAATACGTTTTGCACTTTGTGCTGTTTTTTCAGGGTTACTTTTTACGGTTTTAAATCCAGCAGCTAAGAGTTCACTCTGTAGTTGTATTTTCTCTATCATCTTCCCATAGTCTGCATCAAGCTCATACATATCATACGCTTTTGCCTCTATAAGAAAATGTCGTATACTAATGGCTATCCAGTCAAGTTGCGTGATGACCCTGTATATAGACTCTCTGTCTATAGGCGTGATAAAGGTATTTAATAAATTTTTCATATTACTGTCACGTATCTCTTGAGCTTGATGTTGATCTTCCAAAATTGATTGACAGCTTTTTTCATTGTGCGTTAAAAAGCATTTATGAAGATCATCGGTAATTTTTTTGATGACCATAGCATGTTCATTGAGTGCAGATAAAAAGTCTATCTCTTTTGGAAGAATGAATTTTTTGATAAAAGAGGTGATCATGAGAATACTCCTAAAAGTTGAATAAGTAGATAAGCATAAAGTGCACCAAGTGCCATAGATACAGGGATATTAACAAACCATCCTAAGATAATCTGTCCTGCACGCTTCCATCCTACATGAGATGGTTTTTCTGCTGCACCATTTCCTAAAAGGGTGGCTGTTACTACTTGTGTGGTAGAAGTAGGTGCACCGATGGTGGTTGCTAGGGTATTGATAAGTGCAGCACCTAGTTGGTTGGCTACGGAGTGTATGAGTTTAACATGATAGAGTTCAAACCCTAGGGTTTTGATAATGCTCCAACCACCAAACATCGTACCTAACGTAATGGCAGTGGTACACATAAGTACCACCCATAAAGGAATTGTAAAAGTCTGTGTATACCCCGAAGCTAATAACATCATACCTATAATAGCCATTCCTTTTTGTGCATCGTTGGCTCCATGGGAAAAGCCAAGCCATGCGACAGAGAAGTATTGAGAAGCGACAAAGAGAGGACGAACCTTAATGGTGAAACGACGGAAAATCCAAAAGATGAGTTTCATAATGATAAACCCAGCAATAAAGCCTAAAAAAGGTGAAGCAAACAGCCCCGTAACTACTTTCATAATGCCTGTGAGTTCACCTTGTTGTAAAGCAGCTATACCCCAGTTTATCTCTCCTGAACCTACGACATAAAGTCCTGCACCTACCAATCCTCCTGCTAAAGAGTTGGAAGAAGAGGAAGGAAGACCAAATTTCCATGTGATTAAATTATAAGAGATGGCAGCAAAGAGTGCAGCGATGACAAGGGCTTGTGCATCAATGAGTTTTGCCTGGCTTATATCGACAAAGGTTCCTATGGTGTCAGCCACTGCCAGACCAATAACCAGTGGACCCATAAAGGTAAATAGACTCACAATGGCTATGGCAACACTGGTTTTCATGGCTCGTGAAGCGATAGCGGTGGCTATCATATCGGCAGAGTCATGAAAACCATTGGTAAAATCAAAAATAAATACACTTACAACGGTTAATGTTATAAGTATACTACTAAACTCCATTAAAACTTACTCTCTACTAGAAATCAACATGTCACAGGCTATGGTTTCTAAAAGTGCTATGCCTAAAGTCTCGGAGACAAAAAAGTCATCTGCAGGAGCACAGGCATAAAGCATGTCATAGCCTTTTTCTTGAAGATATGTATTGATATCTGTGTCTAAGTAATCACCATCGATAAAGAACTTTCCAGCTAAACCTTTTTCATCTTTTAACGCTTCAAATGTCTCTCTTTGTGCTTCTTCTATTATCTGGATATTTTGTATACCTGTTTCTATGCCTGGAGTCACAATATAACGGTAATCATAAAAGAGTTCAATCTCACTTTCTGAAAAATATTTCTTTGCTCTATCTATACAAATAGAAGCAGGGCTTTCAGCATTGATAATAAGGGCAATTTTATGATATTTTTTAGTATTAGTTTTGATTATAAGTATAGGTTGTGTGATTTTCTTGACCAAGTCATAGCTAATACTTTCATGGTATGCAGTGACTATCAAGCACTCTGTATCTTCACGTGCTAATACCCATACTCTATTGGGTGTGTCGTCTATTTGTACAAAAACAACAGGCTCTTTTTCTAGCTTAAATGCAGCTACCTTTTCTAAGATAGCACTTTTTATTTTCTCTTTATCTATACTGTTTTCTTCTTCTGAACTAAAAAAGTCAGGTACATCAAAAAGTGGACTCTCATGGACATAAAGTATTTCAACCATGGCATCATGATTTTGGGCGAAAGAGAATGCTTTTCCCAGTATCTCATCAATCATAGTAAAATCGTTTAAAACAGCAATGATTCTTTTTATAGTTGTTTGCATTTTACACTCCTTCTTTAACTCAAATAAGCCCTAGGTCGGCAAGAAAAGCTTTTACTTTTGGTGAAATCTCACTTAGCTCAACCATAAGTGATTCCCATGCTTTGTCTTCAGCATACCACTCTTCTATACGTTTAAAAGAGTCACTTTTCTCTTCTTGGCTTAGGGCATCTGTTTTATCTATATTGGCTTTGACAGTTTCTAAATGTTTTAAATTACTTTTACTCATAATGCACTCCTAGTATTGATCATAATTGCCATTGGCAATCTCTTGTTTAAGCTCATCTATCGCCTCTTGCATGACTTCTATAATAAGCTCTGCTGACGCCCTGTCATCATTTTCGGGTATGTCCCAGTCAAATATTTTCATATTTGCTTTAAAGGCAAGATGTACCTCTTTTTTGATTTCAGGTGTCATTTTTTTGATTTCTTGTTCTTGAGGTGTCATAGGATACTCCTTTATTATAGTTTACATCAAAAATATTAATTTATTATTAATAAGAAAACACTATTTCTTATAGCTTCTTTGAAAAATTTGACCTCTTACATAGCGACCATAAATCAATTCAAATAAAAGTGAGATAATAATAAATGCTCCAAAAATGATAATGGCATGGGGGTTTGAAGTATAGGTATGGAACATTAAGGTTACTAAGGCAAATAGAGCAAGTGTAGAGGAAATAAGGGTTATAACAGAAGAAGCATTAATCTCTTTACGTAAGGTATACGCACTGATATTGACAATAAAAAAGAGTAACAGAAAACTTGCACTTCCTATGATAGCAATCTCTGTTAAATCTATACTATTAGCCAAAATAAGACTAAGAAGTGTTGTATAGATGACACCTGTAAAAGGTATATGGTTTTTTGAATTCATCAGAGACTTTGGGAGTTTCCCATCTTTTGCGATTTTGTAACCTAGTCTTGCATTACCATAAATGGTTGCATTGATAGCAGAAAATGTAGAGAGTAGGGCTGCTGAGGCTACGATGACGAACCCAGTATGCCCTAAAGCGGGTTTAGCCGCTTCTGCTAAAGCATAATCTTTAGCTTTCATAA